>NZ_JBEXUE010000111.1:0-24699 GCF_040614275.1 Streptosporangium sp. NPDC006013 | reverse complement strand
CGATGGCCAAGCTGACCACGTAGTCGGTCTCGCCTGCGCTCTCCAACATGAAGACCTGGTCATCGTCGTAGAAGACGATGCTGGGCGTGGCGGCATCCTCCAGCATGCGATCGGCCTTGCGGTGGTTGCACGTCGTGCACGACGCGACGCAGTTCTCCCAGGTGTGGGGGCCACCTCGCGAGCGCGGGATGACATGGTCGATGGTCTCGGCCCGCTGGCCGCAGTAGGCGCATCGGTAGTCGTCCCGACGCATCAACGCGGTTCGGGTCAGCGGAATCCGCGACCGGTAGGGAATCCGGACATATCTTCGAAGCCTGATCACCGAAGGAACGTCGAGCGTGCGGCTCGCCGAGCGGAACACGGCGCCCCGCCCGTCACGGTGCACGACGTCCGCCTTCTCCCTGAGCACGAGCACGACGGCCCGGTGCAGGGACAGGGTGGTCAGGGGTTCGTAGGTGGCGTTCAAGAGCAGGACCTGGCGCATCAGCGGGCCTCTCCCGCCGCAGGACGTGTCAGTTGAGGGGGCACGCCACCGCGTGCCCCGGCTGGCGGCCCCTCCTGGGGCCCGGGCGCTTCCGTCACGAGGACCTCCGCCGGACGGCCCAGCGGATGCTCACCACGGCACCGTCCTTCACCAAGTTTGGCTTCTGCGTCGCGGTTCCCGCCACCCATAAATGACTGGAGAGAAACCTGATACGTTTTATGCCCGCATTACTAGTTCTTAACTCCTCCTGCCGCAGATCAGATACGCCCGTCGCGCAATGCCCGCGTTCTGCCCTGCCGAGGTCGTAGGGTTCCTGCCATGACGCGACAGCCATATCCTCCAGCCAGCCGTGTTGAGCTCGTCGAGGAGCTCCACGGAGTGCCTGTTTCCGACCCCTACCGCTGGCTGGAGGATTCGGATGATCCGGCGACGAAGGACTGGCTGGTGGGGCAGGAGAGGCTGCTGGAGACCGAGCTGGACATCCTCCCCGGGCGCGAGAGTTTCAAGGCGCGGATCACGGAGCTGCTCAGGTCCGGTTCGGTCGGCGCGCCGACGTGGCGCGGGGAGCGGCGGTTCTTCATGAGGCGCACCCCGGATCAGGAGCACGCCGTGCTCTACACCGTCGATCCCGGCGGCACCGAGCGGGCGCTGCTCGACCCGATGGCGCTCGACTCGACCGGACTGACCACCCTCGACTCCTGGCAGCCCGACAAGGAGGGCCGCCTGCTCGCCTACCAGGTCTCGGTGGGCGGCGACGAGGAGTCGAGCCTCTACCTGATGGACGTCGCGTTCGGCGACCGCATCGAGGGACCGATCGACCGGTGCCGCTACTCCCCCGTGGCGTGGCTGCCCGGCGGCGAGGCCTTCTACTACGTGCGCAGACTGCCCGCCACCGAGGTGCCCGAGGGGGAGGAGCAGTTCCACCGCCGGGTCTACCTGCACAGGGTCGGCACCTCCACCGAGGAGGATGTCCTGATCTTCGGTGAGGGCCTGGAGAAGACCAACTACTACGGCGTGGCGGTCTCCCGCGACGGCCGCTGGCTGCAGATCTCCGCCTCCCGCGGCACGGCGCCGCGCAACGACCTGTGGGTGGCCGACCTGGAGGCCTCCTCCCCCTCCTCCCCCGACCTGGTCGTCGTCCAGCAGGACGTCGACGCCCAGACGGCCCTGCACTTCGGCCGCGACGGCCGCCTGTACGTCTTCACGGACCGCGACGCCCCACGCGCCCGTGTCTGCGTGACCGACCCTTCCGACCCTCGGTTCGAGAACTGGCGTGACCTCATCCCGCAGGACCCCGAGGCCGTGCTGACGGACTTCGCGATCCTCGACGAGCTCGACCGGCCGGTCATGCTCGTCGGCTGGACCCGCCACGCGATCAGCGAGATCTCGGTACACGACCTGGCCACCGGTGAGCGCGTCGGAGATGTGCCGACGCCCGGCCTGGGCACCATCGGCGGCATCAGCGAGCGCCCCGAGGGCGGTCACGAGGCGTGGTTCGGCTACACCGACAACACCACGCCGCCGAGCATCCAGCGCTACGACGCCCGCACCGGCGAGACGACGCTCTGGGCGGCCTCCCCCGGTGCCGTCGAGGTGCCCACCGTCAACACCGAGCAGGTGACCTACCGCTCCGCCGACGGCAGCGAGGTCCACATGCTGGTGATCTCCCGCCCCGGCACCGAGGGCCCGCGCCCCACGGTCCTGTACGGCTACGGCGGTTTCGGGCTCTCGATGACCCCCGGCTACTCGGCGTCCATCCTGAGCTGGGTCGAGGCGGGCGGCACATACGCCATCGCCCAGCTGCGCGGCGGCGGCGAGCAGGGTGAGGAGTGGCACCGGGCCGGGATGCTCTCCCACAAGCAGAACGTCTTCGACGACCTGCACGCGGCGGCCGAGTACCTGATCGCCACCGGCGTGACCACGTCCTCGCAACTGGCCATCTCCGGCGGCTCGAACGGCGGCCTCCTGGTCGGCGCGGCCCTGACCCAGCGCCCGGAGCTGTACGCCGCGGTGGTCTGCTCGGCGCCGCTGCTCGACATGATCCGCTACGAGCTGTTCGGCCTGGGCGCGACGTGGAACGTCGAGTACGGCTCCGCCGAGAAGCCCGACGAGTTCGCCTGGCTGCACTCCTACTCCCCCTACCACCATGTGCGCGAGGGGGAGAGCTACCCGGCGACGTTGTTCACGGTCTTCCAGTCCGACACCCGGGTCCATCCGCTGCACGCCTGGAAGATGTGCGCGGCCCTGCAGCACGCCCAGTCCGGTGACCGGCCGATCCTGCTCCGCAACGAGATCGAGGCCGGCCACGGGGCCCGTTCGGTGAGCAAGACCATCGAGCTCGCCGCCGACCAGCTGACCTTCCTCGCCTACCACACCGGGCTGACCTCCTGAAAAGCGGAGAGGGCACCTCCTGGGGAGTCCTCTCCCAGCACGGCCGCGACGCCGGATTGTCGTGGGCGGCGGTTATGGTCGGGGGGTGGACGACGCAGCGGTGGCCGAGGGCCTGACCTTCGTCGAGGGCGAGCCCGGCGCCTTCCTTCGGTCGTACGTCACGCACCTGTCGGCCTACACCGAGCGTTACGCCGAGCCCGTGCCCCGGCGGCAACCGCCGTTCGCCGGCGTCGTGATGATCTTCGGTTTCGGCGCGCCGCTCGCGCTGAGCGGGCCGCGGGGGGGCCGGCGGCTGGCGTCGTTCGCGGGCGGCCTGCACGACACCTACGTCGACACCACCACGGCCGGAACCGCCGAGGGGGTGCAGGTCAACCTCACACCGCTCGGGGCCAGACGGCTGCTCGGGGTGCCCATGCGGGAGCTGACCAACCGGGTGGTGTCGCTGGAGGAGGTGCTCGGGCCGTGGGCCACGACCACGGTCGAGCGGTTGGCACAGGCTTCCGGCCGAGCCGCCCGGCTCGCGCTGCTGGACGAGGCGCTCAGCGAGCGGATCGACTCCGCGCCGGTCCCCGACCGCCGCGTCGGCTGGGCGTGGAGCCGCCTGGTCGCCACCCGTGGCGCGGTGTCCGTGGCCTCGATGGCCGCCGAGCTGGGGTGGAGCCACCGGCATCTGGTCTCCCGCTTCCACGACCAGGTCGGGCTGGCGCCGAAGGCCGCGGCCAGGGTGCTGCGCTTCGAGCACGCCACCGGCCGGCTGAGGTCCGGCATGTCCCTGGCCGACACCGCGGCCGTCTGCGGCTACTACGACCAGGCCCACATGAACCGCGACTTCAGGGCCATGGCCGGGGTCACCCCCCGCGAGCTGGCCGCGCCGCCGCGCGTCCCCGGATGATCAGGTCAGATTTTTCCAAGCCCGGCCCCTCCTGCCGGTGACATCGTGGTGGTCACCGAACAGGAGGAGGAAACATGCGAACCGTGTATCCGCTGGTCCGCTACCACGACCCCGCCAAGGCCGTCGACTGGCTGGTCCAGGCATTCGGATTCGAGGTCCACGAGCTCGTCACGTCCGACGACGGGGGCGTCGGCCATGGTGAGCTGATCGTCGGCACCGGAATGATCATGACTGGTAGGGGCGAGCCCGGCGGCCCGGGGATCTACATCGCCGTGGACGACCCCGACGCCCACCACGACAGGGCCGTCGCGGCCGGAGCCGAGGTCACCAGCGGGCTGGCCGACAAGGACTACGGCTCGCGCGATTACGCCTGCAAGGACCCGGAGGGCAACCTCTGGTACTTCGGGACGTACCGGCCCTGACTCCGCGGCGTCCCTGGTCAGGACCCGGGGCGGGGATGGCCCAGGACGTCACGCGCCGCCGCCACGGCGGCCTGGCCGAAGCTGATGCCGCCGTCGTTGGGGGGTACGGCGCGGTGGGTCAGGACCCGGAAGCCTCCGAGCCCGAGGGCGCCGGCGAGGCGGTCAAGCAACAGGCGGTTCTGGAAGACCCCGCCGGACAGTGCGACCGTGCCGATCCCGGTGCCCTCGCGGATCCTGGCGCACGCCGCGGCGGTGACGGCGGCGAGCCCGTTGTGGAAGCGGGCGGAGACGAGCTCCGGGAGGACCCCGGCGCGGGTCTCCTCGACGACCGCACGGACGAGATCCGCGACCTGGATCGTCACGAGCGACCCCTCGTCGAGGATCCGCGCCGGGTAGGCGCCGCCCTCGGCGGGGTCGGCCCGCTGTTCCAGGGCGATCGCGGCCTGTCCCTCGTATCCGGCGGTGTCACGGAGCCCGAGGATCGCCGCCACCGCGTCGAACAGGCGGCCTGCGCTGGAGGTGAGCGGGGAGTTCGTCCCCGCTCTGGCCACGGCGAGCACCTCGTCCCAGCGTGTGCCGTGGCGTGTCCTGACCGGCAGGTCCTCGGGGAGCGCGGCACCGTACACCGCGTCCAGGTGGGCGGCCGCCATCCGCCAGGGCTGCCTGATGGCCGCGGTACCGCCGGGCATCGGCACCGGCGCCAGGCGGCCGGCACGGGTGAAGCCGACGAGGTCGGCCACCAGGAGCTCGCCACCCCAGATCGTGCCGTCGGTGCCGTAACCGAGACCGTCGAAGGCCACCCCGATGACCGGGCCGCTCTCGGCGTTGTCGGCCAGGCAGGAGGCGATGTGCGCGTGGTGGTGCTGCACCCCGGTCAGGTCCACCGACTCCAGATCGAGGGCGTACTTGGTGGACAGGTACTCGGGGTGGAGGTCGTGCGCGACGAGGCCGGGAGTGATGCCGAGCAGGCGCCCGAGGTGTTCGATCCCCTCGGTGAAGGAGCGCAGCGTCTCGTAGTTCTCCAGGTCGCCCATGTGCTGGGAGACGAAGGCGTACCCCCGCCTCGCGAGGCAGAACGTGCTCTTCAGCTCGGCACCGCAGGCGAGCACGGGCCGCCGGGCGGGCGGTGAGAGCCGCAGTGGCTCCGGGGCGTATCCCCGGGACCTGCGCAGCGGTAGCGCCCGCCCTCGCGCGACGAGGACCACGGAGTCGTCGGCACGGATGTGGATCGGCCGGTCGTGGGTCAGGAAGGCGTCCGCGATCCCGGCGAGCCTGACGAGCGCGTCGCCGTCGCGATGGGCGATGGGCTCATCGGAGAGGTTCCCGCTGGTGAGCACGTACGGCCGGGTGAATTCGGCGGCGAGCAGATGGTGCACCGGCGTGTACGGCAGCATGAGGCCGAGGGTACGGTCGCCCGGCGCCACGGCTCCGGCCGGTGCGGCGCCGGAGCGGCGGGGCAGCAGCACGATCGGGCGCCGCGGGCCGGTGAGCAGCCGCTCGCTCTCGTCGTCCAGTTCGCAGAGCGCGTGGGCGGCGCGCAGGTCGGGAACCATGATCGCGAACGGTCTGTCCTCGCGGCGCTTGCGAGCGCGGAGGGTCCTGGCGGCCTCCTCGTCCGCCGCGTCGACCGCCAGGTGGTACCCGCCGAGCCCCTTGACCGCCAGGACGCCGCCCGCCCGCAGCACCTCCGCCGCCGCCACGATCGGATCGTCACCGCCGCCGTGGGGAGCGCCGCCGTCCAGCAGGCGCAGGACCGGGCCGCAGGCCGGGCAGCAGATCGGCTGGGCGTGGAACCTGCGGTCCGACGGGTCGAGGTACTCCCTCTCGCACTCCCCGCACATGGCGAATCCGGCCATCGTGGTGGCGGGCCGGTCGTAGGGGAGGTCCCGGATGATGGTGAACCTCGGCCCGCAGTTGGTGCAGTTGACGAAAGGGTGGCGGTATCGCCGGTCGGCGGGGTCGAACAGCTCGCCCAGACAGTCATCACATGTCGCGACATCAGGTGAGATAAGAGTGACCCGCTGGTCCCCGTCCCGGCTGGCCGCGATGCGGAATCCGCGCTCTCCGCGCGCCGGTATCGCGGTGGCCGTCATGCGGTGGATCACCGCCAGCGGCGGGGCCTGACCTCGCAGGTCCTGCTGGAACCGCGCGACGTCGCCGGGCACCCCCTCGGCCTCGATGAAAACGCCGTGGCCGTCGTTGCCCACCCATCCCGACAGCTCCAGCCGCCGGGCCAGGGAGTGGACATGGGGGCGGAAGCCCACCCCCTGCACGATCCCCTCGACCCTGATCCTGACGCGGACCCGCGCCCGCCCCGTGCCCATCCCGCCATCCTTCCCGCGCCCGGCGGGAACGCCTCAGGGCTCGCATGATCTGGACGGGAAGGTTACGTCGATGATCAGAGCTTTGCCGTTGGTTGTCGAGCCAAGGGTGTCGGCCCTGAAACGGCCAACCGTAACGTAGCGACTACCGTGAAAAATACGGAGCGTTGACATGCCTGTCACACCGAGTACCCAAGCACCGTCCGCCGTCACCCCGGTCACGGAGGCGGAGGTCATCGCGGCCTTCGCGCGGCGGGAGCACGCCGGGCGCGCCCTGGCGGGAGACGTGGAGCGCATCGCGCGTGCCGCCCGGGCCATGGCCGCCAGGTTCCACCTCGGCGGCAAGCTGATCGTTTTCGGCGACGGCGGCGCGGGCTCGGACGCGGCACACGTCGCGGTCGAGTTCATGCACCCGGTCATCGTGGGCAAGAGGGCGCTCGCGGCGGTGGCACTGAGCAACGACGCGACGACGGCCGGCCGGGACGGCGAGGTCGGCGGGGACGGCGGGGACGCCTCCGAGGTCTTCGCCCACCAGGTGCGCCACTGGGCGGACGCCTCCGACATGGCCCTGGGAATCTCCCGTGACGACCGGTGCGTGAGCGTCCCGCGAGGCTTGCGGACCGCTGGGGAACTGGGCCTGCTGACCATCGCCCTGACCGGCGGCGCAGGCCGTGGGGACGGGCGCGGAGGCGAGGTGGCCGACCACGTCCTGGTCGCCGCTTCCGACGACCCTGCCGTGGTCAAGGAGGTCCACGTCACCGCCTACCACCTGCTGTGGGAGCTGGTCCATGTGTTCTTCGACCGGCTCGGCCCACCCGCGCAAGGGGCGTCCAGGTGAACGGGCCCGAGGACTGTACCGCCGGTGTCTGCATCACCTGCTCCGACCAGGCACTGCCGGTGCGGGTGGTCAGGCTGCTGGAGGGGGAGCTGGCGATCGTCGACGCCGGCGGGGTCCTCGAAGAGGTGAGCGTGGCACTGATCGACCCGGCGGTGGGCGACACCGTCCTCGTACACGCCAGGGAGGCCATCGCCGTGATCGCGCACGGGAACGCAGGGCGGGGGGACGACGATGAGCACGCTTGACGGAACGCCCGCGGAGGGCACCCGAGGGCTGTACCCCTTCCTCGACGAGTACGAGCACGAGCACGCGGACCAGATTCCGGACACGGCGGAGGCGGAGACCGAGGCCAGGCGGTCGGCGGTGGAGAAGACCGGCGAGATCGTGCGGCTGCGCCGGTGGGTGGGTGCGGAGTCGGCGGCGGAGCTGGCGGCGTGCGCCGGGGAGATGGCGGCGAGGTTCGCCTCCGGCGGCCGGCTGTTCAGCTTCGGCAACGGCGGGAGCAGCACCGACGCCCAGGAGGTCGCCACCGCCTTCCTGCACCCCCACCGCGGCCCGGCCCTGCCCGCGCTCTCCCTGACCGGTGACGTCGCCGTGGTCACCGCGCTCTCCAACGACGTCGGGTTCGAGGTGGTCTTCTCCAGGCAGCTCGCGGCGCTTGGCCGGCCTGGGGACATCGCCGTCGGCCTGTCCACGAGTGGCGGCTCCGCCAACGTCGTCCGGGCGTTCGAGGAGGCGGCCCGCCGGGACATGCTCACCGTCGGGCTGGCCGGTGGAGGGGGCGGCAGGCTGACCGAACTGTCCGAGCTGGGCGTTCTGGCCCACCTGTTCGTCGTCCCCTCCTCCTCGGTGCACCGGATCCAGGAGGCACAGACCACCCTCTACCACGTCCTGTGGGAGCTCACCCAGCACGCGCTCGGACCGGCACCGATCCCGCGGGCGCACGACCCCGGCTGAGAGCCGGCGTTCCCTCTCCCCCTTCACGTTCCGCAGAAGACATCCACCAGGAGTGGGGAGACGTCATGGCAGCGCCGACAGACGCGGCAAGTAGCAGCTCTCCGGAGCAGCAGGAACCGACCGTCCACATACTGTGGATCAACGCCGGGATGAGTTGCGACGGTGACTCCGTCGCGCTCACCGCGGCGACGCAGCCGAGCATCGAGGAGATCGTGCTCGGCGCGCTTCCCGGGCTTCCCAAGGTGTCCGTGCACTGGCCTCTGATCGACTTCGAATCCGGGCCGATGCAGGGCGCGGACGTCTTCATCGAGTGGTTCTTCAAGGCCTACCGCGGCGAGCTGGATCCGTTCGTGCTGGTCGTCGAGGGCTCGATCCCGAACGAGGCGATCAAGCAGGAGGGTTACTGGTGCGGTTTCGGCAACAACCCCGACACCGGCCAGCCCATGACGACCAGCGAGTGGCTGGACCGGCTCGCCCCCAAGGCGACCGCGATCGTGTGCGCGGGCACCTGCTCGGCGTACGGCGGCATCCACGCGATGGCCGGGAACCCGACGGGGGCGATGGGCGTCGCCGACTACCTGGGCTGGGACTGGAGATCCAAGGCGGGCCTGCCGATCGTCAACGTGCCCGGCTGCCCGATCCAGCCGGACAACCTCTCCGAGACGCTCCTCTACCTGCTCTACCAGGTCGCCGGGCAGGCACCGATGATCCCGCTGGACGAGGCGCTGCGGCCGACGTGGCTGTTCGGCCAGACCGTCCACGAGGGCTGCGACCGCGGCGGCTACTACGAGCAGGGCCAGTTCGCCACCGAGTACGGCTCGCCGAAGTGCCTGGTGAAGATCGGCTGCTGGGGGCCGGTCGTCCGGTGCAACGTCCCCAAGCGCGGCTGGATGAACGGGATCGGCGGCTGCCCGAACGTGGGAGGCATCTGCATCGCCTGCACGATGCCGGGCTTCCCCGACAAGTTCATGCCGTTCATGGACGAGCCTCCCGGCGCCCTCATCTCCTCGACGGTGAGCGGCGCGTACGGGACGGTCATCCGGACCCTGCGCGGCATCACCTCCAAGACCGTCGACAAGGAACCGAAATGGCGCCACAAGGGGCGCGAGCTGCTGACCGGCTACAAGGCGCCCTGGAGCTGACATGACGACATCGGAGCAGAACCCGGAACTCGTGGAGATGGCCTGGGACCCCATCACCAGGATCGTCGGGAGCCTCGGCATCTACTGCAAGATCGATTTCAAGAACCGGCAGGTCGCCGAGTGCTACAGCACCTCGTCGATCTTCCGCGGCTACAGCATCTTCATGAAGGGCAAGGACCCGCGCGACGCCCACTTCATCACCAGCCGCATCTGCGGGATCTGCGGCGACAACCACGCGACCTGCTCGGTCTACGCGCAGAACATGGCCTACGGGGTACGGCCTCCGGCCCTGGGCGAGTGGATCGTCAACCTCGGCGAGGCCGCCGAGTACATGTTCGACCACAACATCTACCAGGAGAACCTGGTGGGGGTCGACTACTGCGAGAAGATGGTCCGCGAGACCAACCCCGGCGTGCTGGCGATGGCCGAGCGCACCGAGGCGCCGCATGCGGGCGATCACGGCTACCGGACCATCGCCGACATCATGCGCTCGCTGAACCCGCTGGAGGGCGAGTTCTACCGCGAGGCGCTGGCGGTGAGCCGCACCACCCGGGAGATGTTCTGCCTCATGGAGGGCAGGCACGTGCACCCCTCCACGCTCTACCCCGGCGGGGTCGGCACGGTCGCGACGGTGCAGTTGTTCACCGACTACCTGACCCGGCTGATGCGCTACGTGGAGTTCATGAAGCGGGTCGTGCCCATGCACGACGACCTGTTCGACTTCTTCTACCAGGCGCTGCCCGGCTACGAGGAGGTCGGCCGCAGGCGCGTGATGCTGGGGTGCTGGGGAACCTTCCAGGACCCCGCGCACTGCGACTACAGCTACCTCAACATGAGCGACTGGGGTCGCGAGATGTTCGTCACGCCGGGGGTGATCGTCGACGGCAGGCTCGTCACCAACGACCTGGTCGACATCAACCTCGGCATCCGGATCCTGCTGGGCAGCTCCTACTACGACGACTGGCAGGGGCAGGAGCCGTTCGTCACCCACGACCCGCTGGGCAACCCGGTCGACATCCGGCACCCGTGGAACCAGCACACCATTCCGCACCCGCAGAAACGCGACTTCAGCGACAAGTACAGCTGGGTCATGTCGCCCCGCTGGTTCGACGGGGAGAACACGCTCGCGCTCGACACCGGTGGCGGGCCCATCGCCAGGCTCTGGTCGACGGCGCTGTCCGGCAAGGTCGACATCGGCTATGTCAGGTCCACCGGTCACAGCGTGGAGATCAACCTGCCGCGGACGGCGCTGAAGCCGGAGAAGACGTTCGAGTGGAAGATCCCCGAGTACAAAGGCCAGCCGCTGTCCAACGCCCTGGAGCGCAACCGGGCCCGCACCTACTTCCAGGCCTACGCGGCGGCGTGCGCGCTGTACTTCGTCGAGCAGGGCCTGGCCGAGGTGCGCGCGGGCCGCACCCAGACCTGGGCGCCGTTCACGGTTCCCGACGAGACGATCAGCTGCGGCTTCACCGAGGCCGTGCGGGGCGTGCTGTCCCACCACATGGTGATCAGGGACGGGAAGATCGCCAACTACCACCCGTATCCACCGACACCCTGGAACGCCAGCGTCCGCGACGTACACGGCACGCCGGGACCCTACGAGGACGCGGTGCAGAACACACCGATCTTCGAGGAGAACCCGCCCGCGGACTTCAAGGGCATCGACATCATGCGCACCGTGCGGAGCTTCGATCCGTGCCTGCCGTGCGGGGTGCACATGTACCTCGGCGGCGGCGAGGAGCTCCGCAGGCTGCACACCCCGCACGCCTTCGACACCACCTGATCCAGCGGCCGCCGGGGGGCCGACCGCTCCCCGGCACCGGGAAGGGGGCCTGGGCAGATGCCGCAAGCCCATGACATCCGGGTGACCGGTGATCGCGTCGAGGCGCTGATCGCCGACCTCGGCACGCTGAGCGACGCCGTGACCCGCGCCAAGGCCGAGGACCTGGTACGGGCCCTCGTCGAGCTGTACGGCGCCGGTCTGGAGCGCGTCGTCGAGATCGTCACCGAGACCGAGGCGGCCGAGGTGCTGCGCCGCCTGGTCGGCGACCCGCTCGTGTCCGGCCTGCTGGTGCTGCACGACCTGCACCCGCTGAGCACGGCCGAGCGCGTTCGCGAGGCGCTGGACGGCGTACGGCCCTATCTGGGGTCGCACGAGGGCGGCGTGGAACTGCTCGGCGTGGGCGAGGACGGGATCGTGCGGCTCCGCCTGGAGGGCACCTGCCACGGCTGCCCGTCCTCGCGGCTCACCGTGACCGACGCCATCGAGCGGGCCATCGGCCAGGCCGCTCCCGAGGTGTCCGGGGTGGAGGTCGAGGGGGTGACCGACGACCGCTCGGAACTGTTGCAGATCCAGCGCCGCGCGCCCGGCCCGTGCCCGGTGCTGGAGCGGACGCCTGCGCCGGAACCGGTCTCGGGGCCGGTGTCGTGACGGCCACCGGGCTGCGCAGGTTCCGCGAGCCGCCCAGCAGGGGCGGTCCGCCGGTGCCGCTCTGCGAGCTGTGCGCGGAGCCTGCCGGCGAGGACCACGGCCACGTCGTGAACGTCGAGACCCGGGGACTGCTGTGCGCCTGCCGGGCCTGCCACCTGCTGTTCGGCCACGGCACGGGGGGCCGGGCACGCTACCGGGCCATCCCTCGACGCTACCTTCACGACCCGCGGTTCCCGCTGAGCTCAGCCGACTGGGACGAGATGCAGATCCCGGTCCGCACGGCGTTCTTCTTCCACAACTCCGTACTGGGCAGGACGGTCGCGTTCTACCCGAGCCCGGCGGGCGCCACCGAGTCGCTACTGCCGCTGGAGACGTGGGAGCGCGTCCTGACGGCCAACCCGGCGATGGCCGACGTCCAGCCCGATGTGGAGGCGCTCCTGGTGGACCGCCGCCCCGACGGCGGCTTCGCCTGCCACCTGGTGCCGATCGACACCTGCTACGAGCTGGTCGGCCTGGTGCGGTTGCACTGGAAGGGCTTCGACGGCGGCCAGGAGGCGCGGCAGGCCATGGAGGGCTTCTTCGCCGACCTGCGCGGCCGCAGTCGCACCGTACCGCCCACGCCCGAGGCGTCCGGCACCTCTCGGCCAAGCGGCTGTGACGGCCGTGGCTGAGCTCGCGTTCGACTGCGTGGGCGTCCGGGCGGAGGCGTACGCCGCCTTCCCGACGCTCGTCTTCCGGCTGCGCGTCACCGACCCCTCCCCCGACGGGGTGCACACCATCGCGCTCCGCTGCCAGATCCGGGTGGAGCCGCAGCTGAGGCGCTACGGCGATGCCGAGGCGGAGCTGCTCGGCGACCTGTTCGGTGACCCGGCCCGGTGGGGCGACACGCTGAAGCCCCTGCAGTTCGCCAACGTCTCGGTCATGGTCCCGGCGTTCACCGGAAGTACCGAGGTCGACCTGCCGGTGCCCTGCGGCTACGACCTGGAGGTGGCCGCGGGCAGGTACTTCGCCGCGCTGGACGAGGGCGAGATCCCGATGCTCATGCTCTTCAGCGGGACCGTGTTCGCCAGGACGCCGGGCGGCTTCTCGGTGAGCCAGGTGCCCTGGCACCACGAGGCCCGCTGCCGGCTGCCGGTGACGGTGTGGCGGGAGCTCATGGACCGCTACTTCCCGGATTCCGGGTGGCTGCGGCTGCGGCGCGACACGCTTCGGGAACTCAGCCGCTTCAAGTCCACCCGCGCCCTGGCCACCTGGGACGAGACCCTGGAACTACTGCTCAAGGAGGCGCGGCGATGAGCGTGCCGATGGACATCGCCCGGCGGGTGGCGGACGCGGTGCTGTACGAGGGTTACCTGCTCTATCCCTACCGCGCCTCGGCGGCCAAGAACCAGGTGCGCTGGCAGTTCGGGGTGCTCGTCCCGCCGGGGTTCACCGCGACCGCCGAGCACCCGGCCAGCGTGACCGAATGCCTCCTGGAGGGGGCCACATACGCCGTGGCGCACCTGAGCCTGCGCTTCCTCCACCTCAGAACGCGCAGCGTCGAGCGCGCCGAGGACGACGGCTACTGGCCGGTCCAGCAGCTGCGGAACGGCCAGCGGACCTACCTCAGCTTCGACGAGGCGACCGAGCGGGAGGTGGAGACGGTGCTCCCCATCGCCGGCCTGCTCGACGCCCCCGAGCGGGTGATCGAGGTACGGATTCCCGGGGACCGCGTGATCGAGCCGATCGTGGCATCGTCCGGAGAGGTCGTGGGGCGCGTCGTCTCCGAACACCTGCCGCTCCACGCCGAGCTCAGGGTCTCCGCCGAACTGGTGCCCGGCCCCTACGACCTGGTCAAGCTGCGCGCCCGGGTGGCGAACACCGACGACTGGAAACCGCTGGGCGCGCCGCGCGAGCAGGCGCTGCGGCACTCGCTGATCTCGGCGCACCTGCTCATCGCGGTGACCGCCGGGGCCTTCGTCTCCCTGCTCGACCCGCCGGAATGGGCACGGCCGGCCGTGGAGACCTGCCGCAACGAGCACACCTGGCCCGTACTCGTGGGCGAGCCCGGTCACCGGGACGTGATGCTCTCCTCGCCGATCATCCTCTACGACCACCCGGACATCGCTCCGGAGAGCCCCGGCACCCTGTTCGACTCCACGGAGATCGACGAGATGCTCCACCTCCGCACGCTCACCCTCACCGACGAGGAGACGCGGGAGGCTCGGGCGACCGACCCCCGGGTGGCCGAGCTCATCGACATGGTCAGCGGCATGCCGCCCGAGCTGGTGGAGCGGCTGCACGGCGCGATCCGCTCGGTGGACGCGACCACGGACCCGCGGCCCGGTGAGCCTCCGTGGCAGGAGGGGGACCTCCAGAACCGGCCGGAGGTTCCCACGCCCTGGTGGGACCCCGCGGGCGATGCCACGGTCTCGCCGGAGACCGACAGCGTGACGGTCTGCGGGGTGGCCGTCTCCAGGGGCAGCAGGGTCCGGCTGGTTCCCGGCAGGCGGCGCGCCGACGCCCACGACATGTTCCTGGCCGGCAGGACCGCACGCGTCGAGGCGGTGCTCCTCGATCTCGACGGCGCCCACCACCTGGCCGTCACCCTCGACGAGGACCCGGGCGCCGACCTGCACCGATCGCACGGCCGCTTCCTCTACTTCGCCCCCGACGAGGTCGAGCCACTCCCGGACGACTCGCTCACCGGCGGCTCGGCCCCGGGCGGGCCGGCCTCGGGCGGGCCGGCCTCGGGCGGGCCGGCCTCGGGCGGGCCGGCCTCGGAGGGATCGTTCGACGGGGAGGCCGGCGCATGAGAATCCTGGTGGCCGGTGTGGGGAACGTCTTCCTCGGCGACGACGGCTTCGGGGTCGCGGTGGCCAGGCACCTGGCGGACATCGACCTGCCCGACGAGATCGAGCTGCGGGATTTCGGCATCCGGGGAATCCACCTGGCCTACGAGCTGACCGGCGGCGGGTACGACAGCACGATCCTCATCGATGCGGTATCCCGCGACGGCCCGCCCGGCACCCTGTACGTCCTCGAACCGACGGCGGGCGAGATGCCGGGTTCCTTCGCCGACGCGCACTCGATGACACCCGAGACCGTGCTGTCGCTGGTGAACACGCTCGGTGGCGGAGCAGGCCGAGTCCTGCTCGTCGGCTGCCAGCCCGCCGACACCTCGCCGGGCATGGAGCTCAGCGCGCCGGTCGCGGACGCCGTCGGCAGGGCGGCGGACCTGGTCGTCGAGCTGGCCGGGCAACAGATCGCGATGGCACTCGCCACCGCGGGTCACGAGGAGGAACGAACATGCTGAAACGCCTTCTGGCCGGGTCGGTGCTGGCGGGAGCGGCCGTACTGCTCTACCTGACACTTCCCGATATCAAGCGCTATCTGAGGATGCGCAGCATGTGACACATCCAGCCACTGGGACATCGAGCTCGAACGAGAGGGAACAGCCGTGCACGAATTCGGGATCGCCGAGGCGATCCTCACCGCTGTGGAGAAACGGGCGGACGGCAGGAGGGTGCGGCGGGCGCGAGTGCACGCGGGTGCCCTGCTCCGCGTCACCGAACCGGTGATCAACCAGGCGTTCTCCGCGATCGCCGACGGGTCCGTGGCCGAGGGCGCCCAGGTGGACCTGGTCATCGTCCCGGTGCGGATGACCTGCCGCTCCTGCGGGAGCACGTCCACCTCCGTCGACCCCTTCGCCGTCTGCGCGGGGTGCGGCGGCACCGATATCGACACCGAGGGCGGCGACGACCTCGTCCTCGAATCCATCCAGCTGGCGGAGGCCGCTCATGTGCCTGGGAATTCCCGGGGAGATCGTGGAGATCCTGTCCGACCGTCCTGATCTGGCCATGGTCGACGTCAGCGGCGTCAAGCGCGCCATCAACATCGGCCTGCTGGAGGGCGAGTTCGTGGCACCCGGCGACTGGATCCTCATCCACGTCGGGTTCGCGCTGTCGAAGATCGACGAGGTGGAGGCCAGGGCCGCGCTCGACTTCCTGGAGAGCATCGGCCAGGCGTACGAGGACGAGATCGCGGCCCTCCGAGAATCCATGATCGAAGAGGGGTGAGGGTTGATGCGTTTCGTCGACGAGTACCGTGACGCGGAGAAGGCCCGGATGCTCGCCGCGCGGATCGCCGCACTCTGCGAGCCGGGCCGCGACTACAAGTTCATGGAGGTGTGCGGCGGGCACACCCACACGATCTACAAGCACGGCCTGGAGGACTACCTGCCCGAGGCCGTCACGCTGGTGCACGGCCCCGGCTGCCCGGTCTGCGTCATCCCCATGGGACGGATGGACGACGCCATCCACATCGCCGAGCAGCCAGATGTGATCATGACGTCGTTCGGCGACATGATGCGGGTACCCGGCGGGAACGGCTCCTTCCTCGACGCCAAGGCGCGGGGCGCCGACATCCGGCTGGTCTACTCCCCGCTGGACGCGCTGAAGATCGCCCGGCAGAACCCCGGCAGGCGCGTGGTCTTCATGGCCATCGGGTTCGAGACCACGGCGCCCTCGACGGCGATGACCGTCCTGCGCGCCGAGGCCGAGGGGATCGAGAACTTCTCGATCTTCTGCAACCACGTGACGATCATCCCCGCGATCAAGGCGATCCTGGACTCCCCCGACCTTCGTCTGGACGGGTTCATCGGCCCCGGCCACGTCTCCACCGTGATCGGCTGCCGGCCGTACGGGTTCATCTCGCGTGGCTACGGCAAGCCCTTGGTGGTGGCCGGTTTCGAGCCGCTGGACCTGTTGCACACGGTCTACCGCCTCCTCGCGCAACTGGCCGAAGGACGCTCCGAGGTGGAGAACCAGTACTCCCGGGTGGTCCCGTGGGACGGTAACCCCAAGGCTCTGCACGTCATCAACCAGGTGATGGAGCTGCGACCGTACTTTGAGTGGCGCGGGCTGGGGTTCATCTCCCAGTCGGCCCTCAGGGTCACCGAACGGTACGCCGCCTTCGACGCCGAGCGGATCTTCCAGATCCCCGGCGGGCGGGTGGCCGACCCGAAGGCGTGCCAGTGCGGCGAGGTGCTCAAGGGAGTGCTCAAGCCCTGGGAGTGCAAGGTGTTCGGCACCGCGTGCACCCCGGAGACACCGATCGGCACGTGCATGGTCTCGTCCGAGGGCGCCTGCGCGGCGTACTACAACTTCGGCCGGTTCTCGCGCGAGCGCGTCAGGGAGGCGACCCGGAGGTGAACGACGGGGAGGGTTACACCGGGGAACAGCGGGTCCTGGACCGGACGAGAGAGGCGGGCGGCCCGGACACATCCGACCGGGAGCGGCAGGTCCTGGACCGGATCGAGCGGGTGCGGCGCCGCAAGGCGCGCGTCCGGGAGGACCGCATCACCCTGGCGCACGGCGCGGGCGGCAAGGCCACACACACCCTGATCGAGGCGGTGTTCCTGGAATCGTTCCGCAACCCGATGCTGGAGCCCCTGGAGGACGGCGCGGTCGCCGACGGGCTCGCCTTCACCACCGACTCGTTCGTGGTGACGCCGCTGTTCTTCCCCGGGGGCGACATCGGCGACCTCGCGGTGAACGGCACGGTCAACGACCTGGCCATGTGCGGGGCCCGCCCCCGCTACCTGTCGGCCGGATTCATCCTGGAAGAGGGCTTCCCCGTCGCCGACCTGCGGCGCATCACCGCCTCGATGGCCCAGGCGGCGCGGGCGGCGGGTGTGTGGATCGTCACCGGCGACACCAAGGTCGTGCAGCGGGGCAAGGCCGACGGCTGCTACGTGACCACCTCCGGCATCGGGACGCTGGAGCGGCCCATCCGGCTGAGCGCCGCCGCCGCGCGGCCGGGTGACGCGGTCATCGTGTCCGGGCCGATCGGCGAGCACGGGATCACCGTCATGCTGGCCCGGGGAGAGCTCGACATCGAAGCCGACCTGCGCTCCGACACCGCACCGCTCAACGCCCTCACCGGCCTGCTGCTGGACGCCTGCGAGGACGGCGCGGTGCGGTGCCTGCGCGACGCGACCCGCGGCGGGGTGGCGACGATCGTCAACGAGATAGCCGGTGCCTCGCAGGTCGCCGTCGTGCTCGACGAGGAGGCCGTACCGGTCCGCCCGGCGGTGCGAGGGGCGTGCGAGTTGCTGGGGATCGACCCGCTCTACGTCGCCTGCGAGGGCCGGATGGTCACGGTGGTGGCCGGGGAGTTCGCCGACGCGGCACTGGCCGCCCTCCGCTCCCACCCGCTCGGCTCCGAGGCGGCGATCATCGGACGGATCAACGACGACCCGCCGGGGCTGGTCCTGCTGAGGACCTCCTTCGGGGGCACCCGGATCGTCGACCTGCTGGTCGGCGACCCGCTACCGAGAATCTGCTGAGCACCAGCGAATCCATGAGGTTTCACGACATGAGCAAGAAAAACAAACCCGAACACCCGAGTGGGCAGGACAAGGACACGTCGAGGGAGCGCGGCCGCTCCCCCGGCGTGAGCCACGCGAGCGAGGAGGTGGTGCGATCCGGCAACCTGGCCTTCGGACACCCGCCGGACGACAGGGGACCCGGGCGCGTGGTCTCCGACGAGGAACGCGAGGGCGTCCCCGCCACCGACACCGAGGCCCGGTCCGCCCGCGGTGTCGGCGCCGGCGAGCAGCGCGGCGCCGAGGAGATCGCCGCCCGCAAAGGCGAGAAGGGCCGCGAGAAGGTCGGCACCGACGAGAAGGGACGCCCCTACGGTGTCTCCCATCCCGAGGACGCCACCGGGGTCAACCCCCGGAAACCCAAGCAGTGACTCCTCCGCTCCCCGGCCGAGGGGGCGACGGCCGAGCCCTGGCCGTTTCGAACCCGGAAACCACGGCAGGAGGCGATTCGCCTGCCGGGTAAACCCGGCGATCCCCTCGCTCGCGCGTGCTCTGGCCGGGCCGGCCGTCGACCCGGCGAGGGCTCGCGGTCACCGCGCTAGCGGGGGAAGACGATCGTCTTGTGGCCGTCGAGCAGGACGCGCTGCTCGGTGTGCCAGCGGACGGCGCGGGCCAGGGCCTGGCACTCGACGTCACGGCCGATGGCGGCGAGGTCGTCCGCGGAGTGGGTGTGGTTGACCCGGGCGACCTCCTGCTCGATGATCGGCCCTTCGTCGAGGTCGGCGGTCACGTAGTGCGCGGTCGCGCCGATCAGCTTCACGCCGCGGGAGTGCGCCTGATGGTAGGGCTTGGCGCCCTTGAACGACGGCAGGAACGAGTGGTGGATATTGATCACGTTGCCCGCGAGCTTGACGCAGAGGTCCTCGGAGAGCACCTGCATGTAGCGGGCGAGCACCACCAGGTCGGCCCGGTAGTGATCGACGAGGGTCAGCACCTCCGCCTCCTGCCTGGCCTTGGTCTCGGGAGTGACCGGCAGGTGGTGGTAGTCGATGCCGTACGACTGGGTCAGCGGCCGCAGATCCGGATGGTTGGAGACGACCGCGACGATCTCGATGTCGAGCAGGCCCGAACGCGTCCGGTAGAGCAGGTCGTTCAGGCAGTGGCCGAACTTGCTGACCATCACCAGCACGCGCGGCTTGACGGACGCCTCCCGCAGCTTGAAATCCATGCCGAACTCGGGGGCGAGCGCCGCGAAGGCCTCGCGCAGTTCCCCGTCGGGCAGCGGAGAGGCGAACTGCACCCGCATGAAGAACCGCTCGGTCACGGCATCACCGAACTGCTGGCTCTCGATGATGTTGCAGCCCCGTCCGGCCAGGAGACCGGAGACCGCCGCCACCACGCCAGGACGGTCCGGGCAGGACAGCGTCAACACAAACTCGGCCCTGGAACTCATGCCTTCACCCTTGAGCTGGAGAGGTCGGATCGTAAGGTAATTCCACCTGACCTGGGCAGAGTACAGCGAATCCCGGCGCCATACCCAGTCGCTCGGCACGCGGCGAACCAGGAGGTACGGAGAGCCGCCCGGCCCCGGATCCGCCGGTGATAGCGTCCCTGATCTATGAACGCCCCTCAGCCGAACGACCGGCCCGCCGCCCGGGTGATCTGTGTGGACTCCTTGGGCCGGGTGCTTCTCATGCACTGGCGTGACACCGTCAGCGGCCAGAGCCTGTGGGAGCCGCCGGGCGGCGGCATTGACCCGGGCGAGACCCCCCTTGACGCGGCACGGCGGGAGCTGACGGAGGAGACGGGCCTGCCCGGCGAGGCGGTCATGGACCATTGGGTGCCGGTACGTCGCGATTTCCGCTGGCTCGGCGTCCACTACGCCAAGACCGAACGGTTCTACCTGGCCAGGTTCGAGAGCACTCCCGAGGTGGGCCCGGGGTCGTTCAGCGCCGAAGAGAACACCACCTACCTGGGCTCCGGCTGGTTCTCAACGGAGGAGATGACCGACCTGCCCGACCACCTGGAGCCCCCGGACCTGCCGGAGGTCGTCTCCCGCGTCACCCGGCTGGGGTGAGCCGGCCATCGAGCACGCCCGGGAATCCCGTGCGGCACGGCCCTCGATCTCGAAGATCGAGGGCCACGGTCGTCAGGGAACGATTCTTCCGAGCGGGGAGAATCTCACCCCTTGTGGATGGCGCCGGCGGTGCCACCGAGCCTGGACACGCCAAATTTGTGAACAATGATCTTTTTCATCGCACTCACCCGAGGACGGCGATAGCCACAAAGAACAAGTATTCGGCTATTTCCGAAATTGGCAATGTCAAATAGCAAAGTGGTCTAAATTCGAGTCACTGCATTAGTGTGGACATAGCGACTATTAGCTCTTTTTCTCCATAAACCACCACAGACCCCCCTCGTTCTTCCCTGCGGATCTCACGCCACCCGAACTTGCGATAGAGCTCCATCGCCGCGGGCTGGCTCAGGGTGGTATCCCCACGGAGCCTTACGTAGCCGAGTTCAATCGCCCGCGTCTCCAGCGCGACGACCATCTGGGCACCGAACCCGCGACGCTGGAACTCCGGATGAACTCGCATGCGGCACATCTCGGCGGTCTGATCGTCAACACGACGGAGCCCGCCCATCGTGACGATACGCCCGTCAGGCGTCTCACCCACGAGGAACTCTCCCCGATCGGCGAGGTAGATCTCGTGGATCCTGGGGAAGTCGTCCTCGTAGTAGACGCCGTCTCCTGGCGCGAGACCGACCTGGGCGAGGCATATCTGGTGGAGCGCCCAGACGGATTCGATGTCGGACCAGCGATAACGCCGAAGCCTCGGCCTCAACTGCCACCCCCGTCGGCCACCGCGTCGTCCGTCCACGCGCTGCGACCGCGCAGCGATTCCAGGTAGACCTTGAGCTTGGGATGCCCGGGAGCCTTCACCTCGGCCTGCCTGCCCACCTCGTGGGCGCGCTGCATGAGAATGTCGGGCCTGCACGCCTCGTCGAGACCCGAGATCGTACTCTGGGCGATCTCCAGCGCCTCGTCCACATCGCCCTCAAGGATCTTGCACTGGGCACGGTCGAACTTGATGAAGGTCGGGTCGAGCCAGTCGGCCGGGCCGTACTTGGTGAGCGCCTGTTCCAGGATGAGGTCGGCCTCCATCGCCTGCCCGAGCTTGACCAGCGCGTCTCCCTGGTGAAAGTAGAGCTGGCGCTCGGTGTAACCGAAGGTCGCGTCGTCCTGGTCCGCGGCGGTCATCTGGGAGAAGGCCGCCCTGGCCCGGGACAGCGCCCGCTTCGCCTGGTCGACCACGTCCTTCTTGCCCGCACCCGACATCATCGCCAGTGCGCGGGCCTCGACCACCGGGGCCATGGCCTGGGCCGCGCAGGGCGTCTGCCCTGCCAGGTCCCGGCTCTTCTTCGCGAGGTTGAGCGCCTCACGCGGGTCACCGTAGTAGAGCGGGACCAGAGCCTCCCTGGCCGTGACCCACGCCCGCAGCGCGCGGTCGCCGGTCTCGTCCGCGGCGGTCCTGCCGGTCCTGAAGAAGGATCGGGCGAGCCTGTGGTCGCCGAGATTGACCATGATCATGCCGCTCAGACCGGCCAGCTGGGCCGCCATGCGGCACAACCGTTCCTGCAGGTCGACCGGCTGGCGCCGTTCCATGGCCTTGCGCACCGCGCTGAACTCCAGCATCACGTCGCACAGCAGCCTGAGCGGGGGGGTGTTCATGTACTGGCGGCCGAAGCCGATGGTGGCTTCCTCCCACTGGTCGAGCATCGCGGGCGAGACGGTGGCCGAAACCAGCGTGTCGTCCATCCTTCTGCGGATGCTCTCCACCGATCCAAGCACCTGTCCGTCCAGCACGATGCCACTGCCGGCCAGCAGTTGTAAGAGTGTCCTCCGTAGCACGTTCTCGTCCTCCTCGCCCCCATCCGCGGAAAGGTCCAAACCGATCGGCTGGATCAGCAGCTCGCGCGGATCAGGGGATGTGTCGGGTCTTCCGTCCTGGAGATCGCCTCGGACGACACCGGGCATCCTGTGGCCGTGGCCGCAGATGCACGGGCCGTCGTACCCGAGGGAGGCCGGCTCGACTCGGTAGGCGGAGCACAGGTAGTGCAGATACTCGGGACCGGGCCGCTTCAGCCCGCTCTCGTACGCGGACAGGAGCGTCTCACCGATGCCGGGGGCCGACTTGCCGTCGCGTTCGAACAGCGCCCGTATCTGTTCGATGACGTCCGCGAGGGCGACACCATGTGCCAGGCGGTGACCTTTAACCCGTGTAGTCCCGAATTGCGAATTGCATTTCTCGTAGATTTCCTCGGCTATCTGCGCCGAGGACTTCCCGGCGGCCAGGCCACGGGCCCGGACCTGCCGTGCTAGTTCTGTCTCCCTGTGCTGCCTGCCGGACATACCGGCCCCTCTCTCGTGGCCAGCTGGGCTGGCTGGCACACTTAGTCCCGACCGGTCCTCTCTCCCTTGACACACTGTGATCTCTTCGTCGCACTGTGCCTACCGAGAATGATGGACCACGTTTGACTCATCCGGAACGCGCTAATAAAGCCATCGGCTAAGAATCGTCCTCCGGCGGACTGTTTCTTTCAACCTACTTGGCACAACGCCCACCCTGAACTGGGTTTTCCCTGAATTGACCCACAGGGCCGCCGTGAGTCATCTTTGGCGGGCAGCACCGAAGGCGTGATCGAGCGAACACGATTCGGTGCCGGCAAACCGAAACCACGAGGAGGGGTGAGGTGGGTGAAGACGATTTCCGGCACCTGGAACGACTGGTGACGGAGCTTGACTGCCGCGGGCTGCACGCCCGTGTGGTGCGGACCCACTCCGGTCGTGCGTTCGTGCGTGTGATCAACCCGAAGGCGACCAGCCTCGCGGAGAACGTCACCTGCCGAGCACACGCCACCCCCAGCCACCGGGATTGGTACTACTGGTGGTCCTGGGGTGAACGGATGCACACGGTGGAAGACCCAGCCGGTGCCGCGACCAAGGTCGCACGCGTACTCGCCGCGGTAGGGGAATGAGGTGAGCGGTGCGGAGGGCCTCACCCGCCCGATGCGCCGTACCTACCACGGCCCGGCGGAGCCGACGGGATGACCGGTGCGGAGCGTCCTCGGACGCTGGTCACCCCGTCGGCTCCGAATCGTCGCACCGGCCGGACCGGTCCGCACGAACCGGATCAGCGGGCCGCCCGGCCGTGCCGCGTTCCATGAGGGACCGCCGGCCGGGCAGGCGCGGACTCCCAACGGTGAAACCGCAGAGGCTCTCGCGAGCCGAAGCCCACGAACTGCCGTAAGGCAAAGGCTGCCGCCTGGTCTCTCGTCCGGGCGGTGACCGGAGGGATCCCCCTCGGGAACGGCACGGGACACGCTTCCGGGTGCGTGTCCCGTCCGGGCCGCCCGTCACCGGGGCATCCGGGTCCGCCTCCGCGGCCCCAGATCCGGATGTCCCCGTCTTCCCCGGCGTGATGTGACGGAGGCCGGTTCGATCGGCAATATGGGTAGGTCGCATGACTCGCCCGTCTGACTCGTCGATCCGATCCGAGAGGGATCCACTCCGTGTTCCTGCTTTCCCCCACGTTCCTGCTTTCCCCCACGCCCGTCCCCAGCCCCACCCCCAGCTTGACTCCCAGCGTGACCCCCAGCGTCACCTCGACCCCCGACCCTGGAATCGTGGTTGAGGAGCTTCTCGACATGAGCGCGGGTCTGACAAAGGGATGCGGGAACGGCGGAGGGGTGATCTGCGACTTCGTGCAGATGGTCATCCCCGTGAGCTGGGCGGCTCCCGCGATCGCAGGCATGATCGCCCTCGCGCTGGTCGTGGTCATCGCGCTGCTTCTGCGCAACGTGGCGCACCGGCTGATCAGCCGGGTGGTGCGGAAGGCCTCCTCCGAGCGCGCGTCCCTGGCGGGGCGACTGCGCGGCAGGGAGGCGGTGACCCTGGAGGGCCTCGACGCGATCGTGGCCGAGCGACGCAGACAGCGGGCCGAGACCATCGGTTCCGTGCTCAAGCCGGTCGCCTCGATCATCATCCTGGGCACCGCCGCACTGACCGTCCTGGAGCGGATCGGCGTCCCCATCGCCCCCCTGCTAACCAGCGTGGGCATTCTGGGCGTGGCGGTCGGCTTCGGCGCCCAGGAACTCGTCAAGGACTTCATCGCGGGCATGTTCATGCTTTTGGAGGACCAGTACGGCGTGGGCGACGTGATCGACACGGGCACCGCGGTCGGCACCGTGGAGGCCGTCACCCTGCGCATCACCCGCCTGCGCGACAGCGACGGCCGGGTCTGGTACATCCGTAACGGCACCATCACCCGCGTCGGCAACGAGTCCCAGGGTTGGTCTCGCGCCACCGTCGACGTGCCCGTGGCCTACGCCTCCGACATCCCCGCGGTCCGCGACCATGACCGCGATGACCGCGGTCACCGACATGCTCTCCGAGGAGGCCGAGCGGCTGCCACCCGAGCCCGCGGCCGCCGTGCAGCTGGTGTTGCGGGAG
>NZ_JBEXUE010000110.1:0-24742 GCF_040614275.1 Streptosporangium sp. NPDC006013 | reverse complement strand
GCAGCCCGGCACGCCGGGAGCCGGGCGCACCGCGCCTTGGCCAGGCCGACGCCTCGGCGACGGCGGGTCTGGCGGCCTGACAGGCCCTGGTGACCACCGCCCAGGTGACGTCCGCCAGCGGGTACTGATCCACGCCGCGGCCGGCGGCGTCGGATATCTGGCTGTCCAGATCGCCACGGCGCGCGACACCCAGGCGATCGGGACCACATGCGCCGACGAAGTGATCGGCTACACGGCGGCGGACTCCAGCAAGGCGATCCAGGACAGCGTGGACGTTGGCCCCGGACCCGCTGGGCGCCGATTACAGTCCCCGCTCACTCACCCTCCTGCCGCCAGGCGGGATCGACAGCAAGGCGAGCTGCCGCAGCCGCCGGTCGATGTCGCTGCAGCCGACCGTGATGCTCAGCGTGGCCAACCAGCGTGCTCAGCCACAGAGATAGCGGCGTCTTCCGGATCAGCACCCCGGCCCCGGACAAGAGCAAAGCCCCTGGTAGGGACAGGTCTGCCAAGATCATGTCCGAGAAACAGAGGCTTCGCGTGTCCACCGGTATCACCTATACAGCCGTGCTCGACTTCAGCCGCGAGACCGTCTTGTACCTCGCCCGGCTGCTGGAGGCCGAGCGGCGGTCGCGGGGAACCCGGCGCGCAACGCGGCGCCTGGGGGCGTTCCGGCAGGCCGTGCTCGTGCTGCGCTGGTTGCTGGACAACACCCGGATCGCGCAACTCGCCGCCGACAACGGCATCTCGGGCCGGACCTGCCACCGCTACGTCCTGGAAGGGATCGCCGTGCTCAAGGCCCATGCCCCGACGCTGGAGCAGGCCATCGAGCGCGCGAAAGCGGCCGGCCACACTCACGTGATGCTCGACGGCGCACTCATCGAGACCGACCGCTGCCGTGTACCCGGCCCCAGCGGCGGGGTGGACCTGTGGTGGTCCGGCAAGCACAAGCGGCACGGCGGCAACATCCAGGTCCTCTCCGCCCCGGACGGCTTCCCGCTGTGGACCTCCCCAGTCCGCCCCGGCCGCGAACACGACATGACCTGCGCCCGCGCGCACGGCCTGCTCACCGCCCTGGACGCCGCAGCGGCAGATGGCCTGGTCCTGATCGCCGACACCGGTTACGAGGGCGCACCGTCTTCCTTCCGCCTGCCCCACAAGAAGCCCACCGGCGGCGAACTCACCCCCACGCAGCAGCAGTTCAACAAGGTCATCGGCGCCATCCGCGCCCTGGCCGAGAAGGCCAACGCCGACCTGAAGACCCGCTTCAAGGCGCTGCGGCACGTCAGCCTGTCCCCGCAGCGCATCGGCGACATCACCGCAGCAGCCCTCGCGATCTTCCACTTCGAGAAGGGCCGCACCGCCTGATGATCACCCAGAGCGACGAACTGTCGCTGTCAACAGCTCAGTGAGCAGCAGGCGTCGCGCGTCGAGTACACGGTGGGCACGCCCGTCACGAACTCGGCCGATCCGGCCCCGAAAGCTCGTTTATGGCGCAGAGGCGGAATCTCAGGAGGCGTTCGTCCGGAAAGAGGAGCGGTAGGACTGCGGCGTGACGCCGACGACGCGCTTGAACCGCTCCCGGAACGCGGTGGCCGAGCCGAAACCGGCCTGCGCGGCGATGCGTTCGACGCCGTGGCCGGTGGTCTCCAGCAGGAACTGCGCACGCCGTACGCGTGCTCGCAGCAGCCACTGCAGCGGGGTGGTGCCCGTCTGCTCGCGGAAGCGGCGGCTGAAGGTCCTCTCGCTCATCCCGCTGCGCATGGACATCTCCGCCAACGTCACCTCCTGGGCGAGGTTGTCCTCGATCCACGACAGCACCGGCTCCAGCAGCGAACCCTGGGGAACCGGCGGCTGGGCGTGAATGATGAACTGCGCCTGCCCGCCCTCCCGTTCCAAGGGCATCACCGACAGCCGGGCCGAGTCCGCGGCGACCGCCGAACCGAAATCCCGCCGGATGATGTGCAGGCACAGATCCAGGCCGGCGGCGGCCCCGGCCGAGGTCAGGATCTGGCCGTTGTCAACGTACAGAACATCCGGTTGCACATCCACCCGCGGGAACATCTGGGCCAGCCGACGAGCCGCCACCCAGTGCGTGGTCGCGCTCAGTCCGTCCAGCAGCCCAGCCGCGGCAAGGGTGAACGCCCCCGCGCAGATGGAGGCGATCCGGGTGCCGGCGGCCGCGGCCGCACGCATGGCGTCGAGCACCTCTCGAGCGGGCGGTGCGGCCTGCTCGGAGCATCCCGGCACGACGATCGTGTCCGCCTCCCGCAGCGCCTCCAGGCCGTGCGGGGCGATGAGCGTGAAGGCGTCGCCGGCCACCTGCGGCGTCACGGCACAGACCAGGACCCGGTACGGCCGGCGCCCGTCCGCCAGCCGGGCACGTCCGAACACCTCGATCGGCGTCGCCATGTCGGCCGCCACCACATGATCCAGAGCCAGGACCGCCACCGTGTGCATGAGGACACCGTAAGCGAGAACCCGCCAACCACGAACAGCCAGGTGAAGCCCCTGACGCGGTCATCTTCACAGCTGGGGCCGGATGGCGAGAACCCGTTGGAAATTGTCGATTCAGCCCATGGGGAGCCGAGGACGGCCGGTCTAGCCTTGCGCTGCGAGATCCGCGCAGGCGAAGAAGGAGCAGCGCTGATGCATGCACAGGTCGTGCTGTATGACGGTTTCGCCCCTATGGCCGCCGCCCTGACCTGGCTGCCGGGGACCGGCGGACTGCCGGCCCTGCGGCGCCTCGACAAGGCTGCGGAGCGGACCAGGCAGGTCCGCGTCAACTGAAGCACCCCTACCTCAGAACGGATTGCCACACCCCATGTCCATCGTCATGCCGATCGTCATCGGGCTGATCTGCGTTTCCCTCATGTCCCTGATCCCCGAGCCGCATCGACGCCAGGTCAACGCCGTGTTGGTCGGCGGTGCGGGCGCCGCCTACCTCAGCGGGGGCGGACTCGGGTACTGGGAGTTCGTCCTGCCGGTCGTCATGACCTATGTCGCCTACCGAGGGCTCAAGAGCTGGACCTGGATCGGCGTCGGCTGGCTGCTCCACACCGCCTGGGACGTCCTGCACCACCTCAAGGGGAACCCCATCCTCCCCTTCGCCGAGCATTCCTCCTTCGGCTGCGCCATCTGCGACCCGGTTGTGGCGCTGTGGTGCTTCGCGGGCGGGCCGTCGATCTTCGACTGGGTACGTGCCCGCCTGCCCCGCAAGCCCGCGACGCCGATCGGCCCTGCCGGGGAGTAAACCGGCTCAGTTCCGGGTCCAGCCGAGATGCCGGCGATTCCGGCCAAGATCAAATCACAGCCCGACACCCCCGGCGGAAGGTTGGGCCCGGCCGAGGAGCCGGCCGGTGTCGGCAGTCGTCAACGTCCCTGCCGGGGCATGCACCCTTTGGCCGCAGGGGGTCGGCCAGGCGCCTGACCCACCGCGGCCGGCCGCGGTGGGTCAGGCTGGAAGGCTTCCCCCGCGAGCTATCACGACGCCTTCCGGCGCCTGTTTCGCGGCCGCGCCAAGGGCTTCCGGGCCGGTCAGCCGAGATCGGCGAGTTTACGCTCCAGCACCGCCCGCTCGCGCTCGTTGCCGCACAGCCGTACGGCGAGCTCCAGTTCGGTGCGCGCCTCGCCGGTGCGGCCCAGGCGGATGAGCAGTTCCCCGCGAACGCTCGGCAGCAGATGCGAGTTCGACAACGCCTCGGCGGCCACCAGCTCGTCCACGATCGGCAGCGCTGCAGCCGGTCCCTGGGCCATAGAGACCGCCACCGCCCGGTTGAGGTCGACCACCGGTGACGGCGCGAGCCGGCCAAGCGCCTCGTAGACGAGCACGATGCGCTCCCAGTTCGTCGCGTCGACCGACGGAGCGACGGCATGGCATTCGGCGATCGCCGCCTGCAAACCGTAGGCGCCCAGGCCCCGGCCGACCCGCTCCGCGCGGGCCAGGGCGGCTCGCCCCCGGCGGATCGCGGCGCGGTCCCAGCGGCGGCGGTCCTGGTGCTCCAGCAGCACCAGCTCGCCGTCCGGCCCGGTGCGGGAGGGGAAGCGCGCCGCGGTCAGCTCGAGCAGCGCCAGCAGGCCGTGGACCTCGGGCTCGTCCGGCACCAGACGGCTCAGCACCCGGGCGAGGCGCTGCGCCTCACTCGCGAGGTCGAGTCGGATCAGATCGTCACCGGAGCTGGCCGAGGACCCTTCGGTGAAGATCAGGTAGACCACGCTGAGCACCGAGCCGAGCCGCTCGGTCCGCTCCTCGGCCGACGGCACCTTAAACGGCACCCGGGCCGCCCCGAGGGTCTTCTTCGCCCGAGTGATCCGGGCCTGCACGGTGGCGGCCGGAACGAGAAACGCCTTGGCGATCTCGTCGCTCGTCAGACCGCCGACCACCCGCAGGGCGAGCGCTACCCTCGCCTCCCGCGACAGCACGGGGTGGCAGGAGATGAACATCAACGCGAGCACGTCGTCATCGATCTGGTCCGGATCCCACAGCACGTCCTCGGCGTCCCGGGCCGAATCGGCGGGTGCGCTCCCCGAGACGACATCACCCTCGCTCAGATTGTGGGCGAGGGCGGCGTACCTCTCGTCAAGAGCGGAGCGCCGGCGGAACGCGTCGATCGCGCGGCGCCGGCCGACGGTGAGCAACCACCCCGCGGGGTTGCGGGGTACGCCGTCGCGTGGCCAGGTCACGAGTGCCTCGGCCAGCGCCTCCTGGGCGAGGTCCTCGGCCAGCGCGAAGTCGCCGGTGTACCGCGCGAGCGCACCGACGATCCGTGCGGACTCGATCCGCCAGACGGCGGCAACGGCCTCACGGCCGGTGGGATCGGCCATCTCCTGTCGATCCGCTCAGGACTGACCGGTGGCTTCGCGCCACGCCCGCTCCTTCTGGATCCACTCGTTGTCCTGTGGGAACTCGTCGATCGTGGTGACCCGGCGGATCTCGGTCTTGAAGCCCGGGCCGGTGATCGGCGACCGCTTGGCCCACTCGACGGCCTCCTCCTTCGACGCCACATTGAGGATGTAGAACCCGCCGAACAGCTCCTTGGTCTCGCCGTACGGGCCGTCGGTGACCACGGGCGGCTCGGAGGAGTAGTCGACGACCACTCCCTCGGCGGCGTCGTCGAGTCCCTCTGCGGCGACCAGCACGCCGGCCCGGATCATCTCGTCGTTGTACTTGCCGATGGTCTCGAGCATCTTGTTGAAGTCGATGTCCGCCATCCCCGCGTAGGCCTCGTCGGTGGCGCGCATGACCAGCATGTACTTCATTGTTCTGTCTCCCTGGGTTGTCCGGGCCCCTCTCTCGGACCCTCTCACTTCTAGGTCGAACGGGAATGTCGTGGATCGACACAACCACCGATCTTCTTCCGACACTTGGATTCGAGGATTTCCCCGAACAGGCCGACGTCCTGCCCGCCTATGCCGCTCACCGCGATGAGCACCAGGCGGTCCGCTCCCCCTTTGCCGGTTGCCCGGCAATGCCATATCGATCCGCGCCTACTGGACCCCGGAACGCATGGCGCGAGCCAAGCCGAAGGACATCGTCCACGGTGCGGGGCGAAGGGGAATTCGATGGAGTTGTCGAGGTTCACCGCCTGCGCGGTGGTGTCTCGGTGAACAGCCGGTCTTGGGCAGCGGCCGCCTCGTGAGAGGTCAGGTCCATATTCTGGATGAATCCGTGCACCAGCCCGGCCTCCTGCCGGTGCACCACGCGCACACCTGCCTGGGCCAGCCGCCGGGCATAGGCGTCGCCTTCGTCGCGTAGTGCGTCGTGCTCGGCGGTCACGATGAGCGCGTCCGGCAGGCCGTACAGATCAGACACCAGCAGAGGGCTCGCCTGAGCGCGCATGGCGGGATCGGGCGTCCACTGTGTGACGGCCCAGGCGAGGAAGTCGGCGTCCAGCCCGTAACCGGCCCCCTTCTCTTCGACACTGGGCTGCGACAACGTCAGGTCCGTGTTGGGACAGATCAGGATCTGTACGGCGGGCAGCGGCTCTCCGGCATCCCGCAGCCGCAAGCAGGCCATGGTCGCCAGATAGCCGCCCGCGCTGTCGCCTGCCACCGCAACCGGTCCGGCCCAGCGCACCACCTCCGCCACGTCGTCGATGGCCTCGGGGTACGGATGCTCGGGTGCCAGCCGATAGTCCACGGCCAGGACCTCCACGTCGCAGGCGTCGGCGACGCGCCGGCAGGTCCGGTCATGTGTGTCCAGATCACCGATCACCCAGGCACCACCGTGCGCGAACACCACCAGCGGCCGTTCCTTGCCCGACGGCCGGTAGTGGCGCAACCGCAACCCGTTCGGTCCTTCGAGATCTTCCACATAGGTCAGTGCAGGGCCTTGGGGACGCGCGCCGGCCCGCCGGTGTATCCCGTCGCGCAGCTCAGACAGGTTGGGAACGGTCATGATGAGCGATCCAAGACGTGTCGCCTCGCGTTTCCTGAGCTTGTCAGTTACTCATCGGCGGTTTCAAGCTCTGGCCTGGTTCCAGGTCGTGCTGTTGAGGAAGTAGGTGTCGTAGAGCTCCTGAACCTCCAGCAGGCTTTCGGGCGGCACCTTCCCGTAGGCGATGCGCTCCAGATGGCGGAAGTATTCGAACCGTTCGACGCCGGGGGTGATGACGATGAGGATGTCGGCGTCCTGTCCCGGTGCGGCGGCGAAGGCGTGTGCGACACCGGGCGGCACGATGACCAGATCACCGCGCTGGGCGGTCACGACCTGCTCGCCGGACAGCAGTTGGGCGGTGCCGTCCAGCATGTAGAACAGCTCGGCCGAGTTGGAGTGGTGATGCGGCTTGGCGCCGTCGGCGCCGTCGGCCAGGGTCACCCGCTGGGTGGACAGCGCGCCGCCGGTGGAGCTGCTGTCGGCCAGTAGCCGGATGGTGGTCGGGGCCTGGCCGATCACTTCGGCCTCGGCGGAGCGGACGATCACGGACTCGTCGAAGTCCGGCTTGATCAGCGACATCTGTGTGACTCCTTGCCTGGGGCGAGCGTTTCCGTTCGAAGACAGTTTCTGATCTTCAGAGAGCGAAGAGCAAGGCGGCGTTGATGAGCACCACCACGGCGGTGGCGAAGTGGATACCGAAGGCGGCGGCCTTGGTACCGCCGTGGCGCAGGACGATGACGGTGTCACCGAGCGGGAGGAGGGCGACGACCAGCATGTACCAGGCCTCGGCGTGAGCACCGGCGAAGGCGAGCAGGGCTAGGCCGAGGATGCCGTAGCCGGCGTCGCGCAGTCCCTTGATGGTCAGGTAGGCGGCGTCGCCGTCGTGCTTGGCGGGGACGCCGTAGCCGGCGGCTGCGGCCCGGGGCGCCAGGAGGAACCGGACACCGATGAAGATGACGAAGAGGTTGAGTACGACGGCCAGGCCGTAGGCGAGGGGGGCAAGCATGATCTTCTCCGACTTCTATCAACGCTAGGAACACGATCGACGCTAGCATAGCGTTGATAGGAGTGCTAGTGGTGCTAGAATCGCCTCATGTCGATTCAAACGCGCCGGGAGCGTGAGCGGGCAGAGCGGGAGCGGTTGATCATCGCAGCGGCCCGGGAACTGGTCGAGGCCGAGGGCTGGGAGGCGGTGACGACCCGTCGCCTCGCCGAACGGGTCGAGTACAGCCAGCCGGTGCTCTACAGCCACTTCAAGGGCAAGGACGCCATCATGGCGGCGGTCGCGGTGGAAGGCTTCGCCGACCTGGCCATCGAGCTGCGCGCGGCCCGCACGTCGGCGACCGACCCTCGCCGGGCCCTCGCCGACGTCGGCGCCGCGTACGCCGCGTTCGCCGAGCAGCGACCCGCGTTGTACGACGCGATGTTCACGCATGCCGTCGACCTGCCGTTCGCCAGCCCCGAAGCACCGGCCGCCCTGCACGCGGCCTTCGACGAGCTACGCGAGGCCATCCGACCACTGGCCGGGGAGGACGACCTGGGTCTGCTCACCGAGACCCTCTGGGGAGGCCTGCACGGACTGATGACGCTCATGCGTGGCGGCAGGCTCCGGCATGAGGGCCACGAGCGGCGGCTGGCGCTGCTGCTCGGCCGCTTCTCGCACTGACCCGCTGATCACAATCGTCCTCCCACGTCTCGACGGCGGACTCCCGAACCTGACCGCGGCGGCGGGACCCGGCGCGGGCGCCTTTGGCCTTCATCCGTGCCCGGCGACCGGCCAGGCCCGGATGGGGTCACTACATGTGCTCGGCCGTCTGAGGTTCTTCCGCGCCCTGGCGCGTGCCCGAGGGTGAGGGCAGCCGCAGCCGCTTGAGGGCGAGGGCGTTGACGGCGACGATGACGCTGGAACCGGACATGGACAGCGCGGCGATCTCGGGGCGCAGCATCAGGCCGAAGGCGGGCTCGAACACGCCCGCGGCGATGGGCAGGGCGATCGCGTTGTAGCCGATCGCCCACCCGAGGTTCTGCCGCATCTTACGCAGCGTGCCCCGGCCGATGAGCAGCGCGGCGGGCACGTCGAGGGGGTCGGAGCGCATGAGCACGACGTCGGCGGTCTCGATGGCGACGTCGGTGCCGGCACCGATGGCGATACCCAGGTCGGCCTGGGCCAGCGCGGGGGCGTCGTTGACACCGTCACCGACCATGGCGACCTTACGGCCACCGGCCTGTAGCTCGGTCACCTTGGCCGCCTTGTCGCCGGGCAGCACCTCGGCGATCACGGTGTCGATCCCCAGTTGCCGTGCGATTCGCTCGGCGGTGGCGGTGTTGTCGCCGGTGAGCATGACCACCTCGACGCCGAGCTCGTGCAGGGCGGCCACCGCCGCCGCCGAAGTTTCCCTGGGGGCGTCGGCGATGCCGATCACCGCGGCGGCCGTGCCGTCGACCGCGATCATGACCGCGGTACGGCCGCCGGCGGCCACCTGCTCCCGGTGAGCCGCCAGCTTGCCGAGATCCACGCCCTCGCGCTCCAGCAGGCGCCGGTTACCCACCGCCACCCGGTGCCCGGCCACCTCGGCGACGGCACCGTGCCCGGGCACGTTCTCGAACCGCCCGGCCCGCAACGCCTCCAGGCCGCGCGCGTCGGCGTGGCCGACGATCGCCTCGGCCAGCGGGTGCTCGGACTCCCGCTCCACCGCGGCCACCAACCGCAGCAGCTCGTCGGCGGCGATTCCCTCGGTGATGACGTCGGTGACCTCTGGCTCGCCCTTGGTCAGGGTGCCGGTCTTGTCCATCACCACCACCTGGATGCGGGCGGAGGTCTCCAGCGCGATCGCGTTCTTGAACAGCACGCCCCGCTTGGCGCCGAGTCCCGTACCCACCATGATCGCCGTAGGGGTGGCCAGGCCGAGCGCGTCGGGGCAGGTGATGACCACGACGGTGATGGCGAACAGGATCGCCACACCGAACGGCCGGCCGGCCAGCAGGAACCAGGCGGCGAACGTCAGCGCACCGCCGATCAGCGCCATCAGCACCAGCCAGAAGGCCGCCCGGTCGGCCAGCCGTTGCCCAGGAGCCTTGGAGTTCTGGGCCTGCTGCACCAGTTTGACGATCTGCGCCAGGGCGGTGTCCGCGCCCACCCTGGTGGCGCGCACCCGCAGCGTGCCGTTGCGGTTGATGGTCGCGCCGATGACCGTGGAGCCCGGTTGCTTGTGCACCGGCAGGCTCTCGCCGGTGACCATGGACTCGTCCACCTCGCTCTCGCCGTCCTCGACCACCCCGTCGACCGGAATCTTCGCCCCGGGACGGACCAGCAGCAGGTCGCCTTCGAGAACCTCGGCGGTGGGCACCTCGACCGGTTCGCCGTCGCGGACGACGACCGCCTTGGGCGGGGCCAGGTCGAGCAGGGCGCGGACGGCGTCGTTGGCACCGCCGCGGGCGCGCATCTCGAACCAGTGCCCCAGCAGCACGAAGGCGGCCAGCACGGTGGCGGCCTCGTAGAACACCTCACCACCGCCGGTGAGGGTCACGATCACCGAGTACAGCCAGCCCGCGCCGACCGCCACCGCGACCAGCACCATCATGTCCAGGGTGCCGGCGCGCAGCGCCCGCACCGCCCCGGCGAAGAAGATCCAGCACGAGTAGAAGATCACCGGCAGGCTGAGCAGCAGCGCCCACACGTCCTGGCGCAGCCCGAACGGGACCGGCAGGTTCAGGCCGAGCACTTCGGTGCCGATCGGCGACCACACCACGATCGGAATGGAGAACAGCAGCGCCACCAGGAACCGGTTGCGCATGTCGGCCACCATCGCGGCCATCGACATCCCGCCGTGACCCATCATCTCGTGCGGAGCGGCCACGCTCTCAAACCCGCCATGATCCACGTGCCCGGCGGCCCCGGCCCGCGCTGTGTCGTCCACACGGGTGTCGCGACCGGGTGCGTGCTGTTTCGCTGTGGTGGTGCCGTGGGAGGTGGGAGGGTGATCTTTGTGGTCGAAGGGTGGCGGGTCCGGCTCGGTCATCGGATCACAGATGTGAGAGGGCACTGACTGACCGGCGCAGTGGTAGCCGCATTCGATCACCCAGGTGCGCAGCTCGGCCAGACAGGTGCGGGTCGGGTCGAACACCACGGTCGCCGTCTGGGCGACCGGGTTGACCTCCACCTCCAGCACTCCCGGACGGCGGCCGAGCCGGGCCGCGACGACGTTCTGCTCCGTGGCCCACCGCAGTCCGCTGACATCGAGGACCGCAGTGCTGCGCTCCTTGCCGGCGCCGTGCCGGGTGTCCATGTGATCTGTCATGGGCCTTTCTCCTTCATCTCGGAGGGCGCCGAGATCGAACCCCTCCTATCGCCAATCGTGAATTCCCCCGCGAAACGCGATCCCGGATGAGGGGCACCGTCGGCATCCAGGCCCGACGAGCGGCAGGCTCGGCTCACGGCGGCGTTTCCGGGCCGCACATCACGTCGTTCTCCTTGACAACACCATGCCCGGATCCGAGAGATCTCCAATCGGAGGGAATCGCCCACTGGTTCCACTGCCGGAGTCCCGGTCAGGCTTCCCCGAGGGTACGTCGGCGTTGCCCGGGGTACATGGCGACGCGCACGGCGAAGCCGGACGTCGGTGTCGGATCCCGTCATGGGCATGTGGGGCATGCCCATGCCTCTCCGTTGTTCGCCCCCCGTAAGGGCGTCCTGCCGCACGCCTACGCCGGATCACCCTACTATCATAGATAGTAGAATGCCCGGAAAGGCCAGCCAGACCGTGACTGCGAGGGGAAGACGATGGGCGGCTCAGCTCACCGGTTCGCGTTGCGGGTGTCGCACCGGCTTCTTCTGATCGCTCTGGTTTTGGGCGTCGCCGGGATGCACACGCTGGGGCATCTGGACCATCAGCAGGGACACGACGGTACGCCTGCCGCCTTCGAGCATGCCTCTACCGCTGAGCACGGAGTGCCGGAGGCGCGCTCCATGCTCCTTCCCGCTCTGATGCCCCAGGCCGGGCAACTGATCTCAAGGCTTGACGACACTCCCCCCACCCCTGATCCGAGCTCCGTCTGCCTGGCCGTACTCACCTCCTTCCTCCTTCTCCTCATCGGTATGGCGTCCATGTGGACGCGGCGAATCTCGCAGGCCCGAATGGCCGATGCCTCGCCGATGCCGCTCGTCGCCCGCCCGCCACCGCGCAGGACGGCCCTACGCCTGGCGTGTCTCTCGGTTTTGCGGCTATAGGCCGATCTCCACCGCGGACGGCATCGAAAATCCGGCCGCCGACGATCGACACGCAGATACGACCGACCGAAAAGAGACCATGGAAATGTTCGCCGACCACTCCGCCCTTCGCAGGCTCGCACTGACCGCCACAGCGGGAGCCGGCGCCCTCGCGCTGCTCACCGCCTGCGGAGGCGGGAACGACGCGATGACCGGCCACACCGGCACGACCAGCAGTGCTCACACTCCCGCCGCCACCACGAGCCAGAAGTCGGGAGCCTCCTTCAACGACGTTGACGTCACCTTCGCACAGATGATGATCCCGCATCACGAGCAGGCCGTGGAGATGGCCAAGCTGGCCGAGACGCGCGCCTCCGACCCGGAGGTGAAGGAATTGGCGGCGAAGATCGAGGCCGCGCAGGGACCGGAGATCGCCACCATGACCGACTGGTTGTCCCTCTGGAAGGCTTCCGCCCCGGAGGAGGGTCACGGCGGGCATGTCATGCCCGGCATGATGACCGAGGAGGACATGGTCAAGCTCCAGAAGGCAAAGGGCGCCCGGTTCGACCGGATGTTCGCGGAACTCATGATCGCCCATCACAAGGGGGCGATCACGATGGCCAAGACCGAGCAGAGCGACGGGGCCGATCCCAAGGCCAAGGAACTCGCCAGAACCATCGAGAGCGCCCAGCAGGCTGAGATCGAGCAGATGCAGGAGCTTCTCGACCGGCTGTAAGCCACAGAGCGGTCGGCGATGTCCGGATGTGCTCTACAAGGACATCGCCGACTTTCGGTGTCGTGGTTCATCCGCCCTGGTCAGAGTCGGCCTGAGGTGAGCGCCCGGCCTGATCGCCGTTTGGTGCCGTCGCCGCCGCTGTCGGCGTGGCCGGGGCAGATCAGGTCCGGGATCGACGAGAACCTTGAGGCGCGGGGCGGCGCGGGTCCCCTACCGCCGTGGACAGGCACCTGACCGTGCAGGCCCTTCGGCAGCGTGAACCGGAGCGCGCCACCCGACCCCGTGTTCAGGGGAGGCAACTCGCGGGTGTGTCGCTCAGCGGGGAGACGCGGCGATCTGTACGCGCTGGCTGTCGTTGTCGGAGAGGAACGACGCCAGCGCCCGCCCCTGCTCGGCTACGGTGGTGCGGTCGGCTCGGGAGAAGCGGCGCAGCGGGGTGACGATCACGGTGCCGACCTTGACGCTCCAGGTCGCGGCGACCAGGCCGTCGACCAGGACAACGCGAGCGCCGGCCACCGACAGGCCGCGGTGGGCGTTGTCGATGATCCGGCTGCGGTCGTGGTAACCGAGGAGCGCGTTGTCGAACGCCGGCAGGAATCGCACCGGGGCGGGTGTGTCGGGGTCGGGGCGCGGCGCGTCGGGGAGGTCCAGCAGCTCCCGGCCCCGCTCGTCGCGGAAGGTGACCAGCTCCTCGCGTATCGCGGCCACCGCGGCCGGCAGTCCGGCGAGGCCGCACCAGGCGCGCAGGTCGGCCGCGGCGGCGGGGCCGAACGCGGCTAGATAGCGCCGTACCAGCGCTTCGCCGACCGGATCGGAGCCCTTCGGGGTCGGCGGGTCGATCTCGCGCCCCAGCCAGGAGGAGAGCAGGACGTTGCGCACTCCCGCCCTCGTACGCCACACCCCGCGCGGCGGCAGCTGCGCCACCGGGACGAGGGCGGCGATCAGCATTTCGCCCAGCGCCCGTGGTCCCGGCGCCGGCCAGCGCTCAGCCAGCGCCCGCGCGAGCTCGGTCATCGAACGGGGCTCGTCGTCGGCCATCACCGCCCGGCCTGCCGCCGCGAGCTCGTCGAGGTCCACCCCGGCGAGCTCGCGGCGGTAGTTCCCGAGTACCCGTTGGCGCAGCATGATGTCGTGGCGGGCCCGCCAGGCCAGGGCGTCGTCGGCGGCGAGGAGGTGGACGGTGCGGCGCATGAGGTGGGTCCGCACCACGCTCCGCCGGATCAGCAGATCCGAGAGCACCGCCGGGTCGAACGCGCGCAGCCGCGCCCAGAGCCCGACGAACGGTTCCTGCGGTTCCTGCGCCTGCAGGCCGCACAGGTGCGCGACGGCGTCGAGGACCGGCACGTCTGCGTGATCGAGCAGCAACTGTCGGGCGAGCGTCGCGCGGTTGAGCGCCCGGGTGTCGAGAACGGTCATCGGCTCATGCCGCAGCGCGCTCGTCGGTCAGGTGCCGGGGTACCCGGTTCATCCGCGCGTTCCGCGCCTCGGGCCGACCTTTGCGGTAGCGGCCGGTGAGCAGGTCGCCCCGCTCGGCGTCGAGGGTTGAGGGGGGCGTGGTGGTGGCGGTCACGGCGTTCGGGTCCTTCGGGTTGTTGTCGTTGACTGGCACGCGACAACAGTCGCAGGCGAAGCGGCCAGGGAGTGTCCGCTTCTCCGGGCAATATGGGAATCATGCCGAAGACTTCAGCGCGACTACTGTCGTTGCTCTCGCTGCTCCAGACGCGCCGGGACTGGCCGGGGGCGCTGCCGGCCGAGCGGCTGGACATCAGCCCGCGCACCGTGCGCCGTGATGTCGACCGCCTGCGCGAGCTCGGCTATCCCATAGTGGCCTTCAAGGGGCTCGACTCTGAGGCGGTGCGGCCGGAGTGGGGTGCAGTATGCCCGCCGTCACCGACGTTTTGTCATTCGCTGCTGCTATAGATTGCGCCACCATCACCCGCCAGATCCACCTCTGACAGGAACTATCGGCATGCACCTCTCCCCCCTCGCGCAGCGCCTGCTCAATCTGATCAACGGGACCGCGAATGACCCCACATACTGGCCTGACGTCTCCCAGCTGAGCACCGGGCTGGGCGCGTCGGTCCGGGCCGGTGATGGCAGTTCGATATCGGCACGGTACGTGGTCGACGGGCAGCGGCTGGCCGTGGCGGCCCGCGAGCTGGTCGGATTCCTGATGCCGGACGGAAAACGACCATACGAACCCTTCTCCGTGCTGGTGGCGGCGGGGCTGGCGGGCATGGGCGCCGAAGTGGGCGCCCGGCTCACCGAGGAGCGCGGGCCAATCGCGGCCGCCGAGATGGAAGTGCTACTCGGCTGGGACGTGGAGCGGCGGGCGCTGCTCGCCGAGGCGATGCGGGAACGGTCAGACCATGCCGCCCCGCTGCCCGGCGTGATCGAATGGCTCAGCGGCCAACCCGGCTACCTGGACTTCGCCCGGACGGCTCTGGAGGCGGCCGAGGCCCGCGTCGCGGCGATCCACGCCGGCGAGATTCCCTACCGGGCGGAGAAGGCGTTCGAGGACGGAGAGAAGGAGATCCTCGGCCGGGCCGTACGACTGGCGCTCTTCCGGGACGAGCCCTGGCTGCCCGAGTTGCTGAACAGGCTGCTGCGCGGGATCGCGGTGGCGCCCACCCAGGCCAAGACCCTGCCCTCCCAGGGACTGCTGTTCGAGATCGCCCGCGCGGTGCAGGACCACCCGACGCCCGAGGCGATCTCCGCGCTGCGCGCCGCCCGCCAGGCCACCCGGCATGCCGGGGTGCCCAAGCAACTGGACCGCATGTTCAAGCGCATCGAGGCCGCCCTGGCCAACCGGCTGGAGGTGGCGTTCCGGATACCCGACGGGCGGGTGCGGCAGGCTGTCGGCGAGCACACGGCGGTGATCTCAACCGACGGCAAGGTCGAGCTGTCGTGGTGGCACGGGGACAGGAAGCTGAAGGCGGTCCCGGCGGCGGTCAAACGGGAGCACCCCGAGGAGGTCAAGCGGCTGCGCGAGCTGGCCAAGCAGACCGCGCAGCAGCAGGCCACCCTGAGCAGGGCGCTGGAAGCCGGATGCGCCGGTGAGGCGGCTCCGCCGTATCGGCAGTTGGAGGGTCACCCGGTCACCGATCGGCTGATCTGGGAGTTCGAGGTCTCGCCCGGTGTGTGGCGCAGCGAGCTGGGGTTGACCGTGCCGGACGTGCCGGTGCGGCTGTGGCATCCGGCCCGCGCGTCCGTGGAGGAGGTGCGCGCCTGGCGGGAGGTGGTGCAGGGCAAGGAGCTGCGCCAGCCGTACAAGCAGGCCTTCCGCGAGGTCTACCTGCTCACCCCCGCCGAAGAGGAGACGCGCGACCACTCGCGCCGGTTCTCCAGCCACCTGCTCCGGTACGGCCAGGCCAAGGCACTGCTCACCGATCGCGGCTGGACCGGCATGTCGCTGGGCCACTGGGACCCGGCCGGAGGGTCCGACGAGTGCGCCGCCGCCAAAAAGCTGCCCGGCGGCCTGACCGCCACCTGGGACTTCCACCTGGACGAGCACTCCTACGAACGCGACGGCTACGGCACCACCGCCTCCATCTGCGTCAGCGGCGACATCCGTTTCCTCGCCGGCATCTCGCCGGTCCCGCTGGCCGAGGTTCCTCCGCTCATCCTGTCGGAGGCACTGCGAGACGCCGACCTGGCCGTCGGCGTCACCTCCACCGGCCTGGACCCCAACGGCCACGGGGACTACTGGCAGTCCTACAGCTTCGGCGACCTGGCCGAGAGCGCCCAGGTCCGGCGCGACGCGCTGTCCCGATTGATCGGGCGTACGACTATCGCGGACCGGTGCGTCATGACCGACCGCTTCCTGGTGGTTCGAGGCGATCTACGCACCTACAAGATCCACCTGGGGTCGGCGAACATCCTGATGGAACCCAACGACGCCTACCTGTGCATCGTCTCCGCACGCGACCCCCACCCCGGACTGTTCCTTCCATTCGAGGAGGACGGCCGGTTGGCGCTCATCCTCAGCAAGGCTTTCCTGCTGGCGAACGACACCGCCATCACCGACCCCTCGATCACCCGCCAGCTCCGGGCTTGATCCACATCGGACCAGGACGCGTCCTGGTCCGATGTCACCGGCGGGCCACGCCGAGAATGAGATAGGACAACGGCGTGCGAACGCCGGGAAACAGGAAGCGTTCCAGCCGCTCAAGGGTGAATCCGGACCGCTCGATCACCGCCGCGGTGTCGCGGCCGGTGTGGCAGCCCCCGAACAGGCCGGGCCATATCGTCGCGTCCAGCAGACGCTGGACGCGAATCATGCCGGGCGAGTCGGCCCGGACGTGCTCCAGGAAACGCAGCTGCCCTCCGGGCTTGAGCACCCGGCGCACCTCCCGCAACGCCGAGCCCTGGTCGGGAAGCGAGCACAACACCAGCGACATGACCGCGGCGTCGAAGCTCGCGTCCTCGCCCGGCAGCCGGTCGGCGAGGCCGTCGACGACGTCGATCGGAACGAGTGCCTTGCCGGCATTGGCCCGTGCGAGCCGGCGCAGACACGGCTCCGGTTCGACCGCAAGCACCCGGGTGACGGCCGGCGGGTAATGAGCAAAGGTCAGCCCGTTGCCGGCGCCCACCTCGATCACCTTTCCCGAGAGCCCGGCCAGCAGCGCCTCGCGACGCTCGGCCAGGCCTGCGCGTTCCACCACCTGGCTGACGCGGGCATAGAGCCGCGCGAAGATCGGATGGCTTATGCCGGTCTTCGTCATCATCTCCTCCCGCTCTCATCATCACCTGCCGGCTCACCGGCGGCTCTGCCGGCCCCCCGAGCTGGAGCGATCGAGCCACGGCCCGCGGGAGACCTCAGCCCGAGGCGGGACGGTAGATCACGGAGAACCGGCGTCCCCCGTCTGTCGACTCCACGACGGTTGCGTCCTCCATGGCCGCGAGGAGACGCTGCCGGTCGACAGCCGCGAAGGCGGCGACCTGGCCTGGCAGCCGGCCCGCCACCTGCCAGGTCCTGCCGGAGTCCCTGCTGGTGTGCACCTGGCCGTCGGTCCCGGCTCCGACGAGATCGTCTTTGCCGACAGAGTCCACGTGGGACATGAGCGGGGAATCGGCGAGCGCGGTGAAGTTCACGCCGCCGTCATCGCTGACCCGGAGCCCGTTCGGTGTGGTCGCGTACACGCGATTCGGCTTCTCGTGATGAGCGGCCAGATCGATCACCTCTGCTCTCGCTCCCGGCACCCAGCTCTTGCCTTGATCACCGCTGCGCCGTATCTGCCCCTTCTGGCTGTCGTAGGCGTAGAGGGTGGCGCCCGCCGGTTGAATGGCGTGGAAGTCAGCGGTGCCCGCCTCCGACACCGAAGTCCAGGTGGCACCGGCGTCCGTCGTGCGGATCAGCCCCAGGTGCGGGGAGACCCCGGATGAGGCATCGGCCTCCCCCGGGTGTCCGCTGGCCAGGAAGGTCCTGGGCCCGACGACGGTGAAACCCATGTGGTCCTGGATCCGATCGGCCATACGCCGAACCGTGTTCGTGGACCGGATCTGAAACAGGCCGTAATGCCCCGCGACGTAGACCGTGCCATCCGCCGGATCAACACCGAGACCGTGAACGTGCCCGATTCCGGGATCGGCCGAATCGGCGGCGCCCGCTGAGGGCTCCTCGGTGCACGCCGTGCCGGCAAGAGCCAGGAGGGCCAGGGCGACGCCCGTACGCAGGCAAGGACGCCGGTTGATGGAGACCATGACAGCACCCTACCGCCACCTACTATCTACCATCGTAGTTAGTAGGTGGCTAGAACAGCGAGACGCCGTGGCAGTGATGGGCCAGGAACGAGCCCACCCCGGGAATCGCCGCCACGGCCGCGGGGCCGATGAGAAGGAGGGCGACCGCGGCCAGGCCCGCGACGCGTTCCCGGGCTCCGAGCGGAGCCGCCGGGCTGAGCATGCGCCGAACACGGGTGAGGGCCGTCTCGCCACCCGCGCCCAGCGCGAACGCCGGTGCCCGCCCCGTGGCGAGCCGGACCAGCGCGGCGGCGATGTGGATACGCGGATGGCGGCGGGCCGCGACGTCGTCGGCGAGAAGCTCGATCAGCCGTGCGATCTCGCTCCGGGCCCGGGCGAACAACGGCAGATAGGGGAGGGCGCGACAGAAGGCCTCGGCGGCGGCCAAGACGAGATGATGGCGCCCTCGCAGGTGCGCCTGCTCATGAGCGAGGACAGCGGCGACCTGCTCGGGAGCCAGGGACCGCAGGGCCGCGGTCGTGATGACCGCTCTGCCGTCGCGGCCGGGCAGGCAGTAGGCGGCGGCCTCGTCGTGATCGAGCACGACCGCGTCCAGCGCGCCGTCGTGGCGGCCGAGGAGGTTCAGCATCTCGGCGTGCCGTCGCCGTTCCCGTCGTGCCCTGACCAGGATGGCCGCTCCGCAGTAGGCGATCCTGCCCGCGATCAGCCCGGCGCCGAGCAAGGCGGCGCGAGTGCCCGGGGCGGCAAGGAACGCGCCGTCGGAGAGCATGTCCGCGCACGCCTCGAAGAACTCGGCCAGGCCATGGCCGATCACACTGGCCGGGATCGCGACAGCGAGCATCGAGAAGATCGCAGAGGCGGCCACGGAGGCGCAGCCGGCCAGCCAGACGGAGATCGCCAGACGAGGTGCGCGATCAGCCCATTCGCCCCGGCCCAGCAGGCGGGGCAGCACGACCACCGCGACCACCGCGTACAGGGCCAGGACGGCCGCGGCCATCATGTGCGCCCCCCGGGGGGATACACCTTCAGGGCGGCCTCCAGCGCGGTCGCCTCCTCGGGGGTCAGCCGCTCCAGGAAGTGCACCAGCGTGGCCGCCTGGTTTCCGCTGGAGGCGAGACTGCTGCGCATCAACTCGGCGGTGTAGGCCTCCTTGCTGGCCACCGTCTCGTAGACATACGCCCGGCCGATCGGCTTCCTGCGGAGCAGGCCTTTCTTGTGCAGCTTGTCCATCACCGTCATGACGGTCGTGTAGGCGATGTCCCGCTCACGACGAAGATCTTCGAGCACGTCCCTGACCGACGCCGGCCGGTGATACGACCACAGGCGCTCCATGACCGTGGACTCCAGGTCTCCCAGACCACGCATCAGGTGAGACTCCCATCTACCAGCGGATCACTCAATGCTACCGGCCGTCGTAGATGTCCGGCCGTGCATCACTTCCACCGTCGGCCCGCGAATCGCCGGGATCGCGATCCGGGTGAGCCCGAACCCCGGGGCCTTCTGGCGAAAAAGACATCGCCCGTACACCTTCCGGGGTGCAGGGCTTGACCTCGAGGTAGCGTGGCGACGGTGGGTGACTCATCGCGGCCGGAGCCGATCGAGTCGCCGCCGCTGATCGCCGCTCAGCCGCAGGTTCGCCGCGGCGACGTTCTCCCGCAGGTGGTCGATGGTGGCGGTGCCCGGAATCGGCAGCACGACCGGTGAGCGGTGGAGCAGCCACGCCAGCGCGACCTGCGCCGCGGTGGCGCCGAGTTCGGCCGCCACGGCGGCGATCTCGGCCGTCGCCGCCGATACCGCGGGGTGGACGGGCCGCCAGGGCAGGAAGGCGATCCCCGCCGCGGCACAGGCCTCGAGCACGGCCTCGTGCTCGCGATCGAGCATGCTGTAACGGTTCTGCACGCTCGCGACGTCGATGATCTGCCGCGCCTCCTCAAGCTCGGCGACGGTGACCTCGGACAGTCCGATGAGGCCGATCTTGCCCTCGGTCTGGAGCTCGCGCAGCGCCCCCAGTTGGTCGGCGAGCGGCACCTCCGGATCGATGCGATGCAACTGGAGCAGTTCGAGCCGTTCGACGCGAAGCCGGCGCAGGCCCTGCTCGACCTGATCCCGCAGGAAGTCCGGCCGTCCGCAGATCGCCGCATCGTGCGGGGGGTTCGGCGGCGCGATCCCGACCTTCGTCGCGATGAGCAGGTCGTCCGGATAGGGGTGCAGCGCCTCGGCGAGGAGTTCCTCGTTGGCGCCCCACCCGTACAGGTGCGCGGTGTCGATCAGTGTGACGCCCAGGTCGACGGCTCGTCGGGCCACAGCGATGGCTGCTTCCCGAGCCGGTCCGGGTCCGGTCGGCAGTTGCATGGCCCCGAAGCCGAGCCGCCGTACGTCGATCGCGCCCCCGATGCGGAAGGTGCTCGATGTCATGTGTCGGTTTCGCCTCTCACTCAAAGTTGATCAAGATAACAGTGCCGGTGATCGTCATATTCGGCGGAGGGTCGCCAGACGAAGGCCTGCTGACACCGGCAAGCGATTACACGGAGCCACTTTCCGCTTCATGGCACCCACCCCGAGTGCCGAGCCCACCGGGAGGACAGACCGGCCCCGGCAGGCGGCCTTCTGCGGTCAGCCGTTGACGACGCGGAGCGTGCCAGGGTGGCGGCCGGCCAGGCGATCGAGCGCGGCCGACGACGCCTCGTCCGCCGGAAGGTAGGCGATCAGGCGCTGGTCGTCGGCGAGTTCGAGTGCCTCGTACGCGAGGCGCAGTTCCCCGGCCTGCGGATGCGCCCAGCGCTGGACACCTGCCCGCTCGGGGACGCCCGGCGTCGTGAGCCGCTCGGCGAAGGGTCTGCCGGCCGTGACGGTGAGCTCGTCGGTGAGGGCCGCCACGTGCGGGTCGGCAAGACCGGCCGCGTACTTGAGGGTGGCGACCTGCTGGGTCGCGACGGCGTCCCAGTTGGGGTAGATGTCGCGGGCGCGCGGATCGGTGAACACGAATCGTACGAAACTGGGCTCGGCCGCGTCCAGGAGGCCGGTGGGCCGGGCCAGGCGCTCGAAGCCTGTGGTGTACGCGAGCACCTGTGTCATCCGGTTGATCAGCACCGCCGGGGCGGGTTCCAGCTTGTCCAGCAGCGCCCGCACCGTCGGCCGTACGGACACGACCGGCGGCTGCGCCGAAGGGCAGACGAACACGCTGCCGCCTTCGGTCGCCTTCGCCAAGAGCCTGAGGTGGAAACGTTCGTCGGTGGACATCCGCAGGGCGTCGGCGAGCGCGCCGAGCACCTGCGGGGACGGATGCCGGTCGCGGCCCTGCTCCAGCCGTGCGAGGTACTCCACGCTGACTCCCGCGAGCGTGGCCAGCTCGGCGCGGCGCAGCCCGGGGGTCCGCCGCCGGAACCCGGCGGGGAGCCCTACATCGGCGGGACTGATGGCCTCCCGGCGGCTCCGCAGGAACGCGCCCAGCTCGTTGTCGCTCACATCCGCAACCTACCGACCCCCGGCGCGCTCATCGTCGCCCTGTCAGGGCCAGCCTCAGCCCGGCAAGGTCGCGCTGGTCGCCGGGGGGTACACGAGGCGCCGGACGAGGCATCGCGATCGAGTTGGGAGCGGCGGGGGCGACGGCCGTGTCGCTGACGCCCGGCTGGATGCGTTCGGAGATCATGCTGGATCTGTTCGGCGTCACCGGGGCCACCTGGCAGGATGCGCTACAGCAGTCTTCCGGCTCCGCTGCGGCCGTCCGGGCGTCCCTCGCCCGGTCAGACGCCTTCCGCGAGGAGGCGAAGGCTTTCGCGGGCCCAGTCGACGCGGGCCTGGGCGACGGCGATCTGGCCTGTGAAGACGTGCGCCTTCAGCCCGGCGATGCGGTCGTGCTCGGCCGGCGGGCGGTTCTTCAGCCGCTCCTTGAGCAGGTCGGTGTCCTTGGCCAGCAGCGCTTCCCGGTGCGCGCGCCACTCCGTGATCAGCTGCTCCTGCTCGGCGATGTACGCCTTGAGCACGGGCGCGGCCCGATCCGCGTCGATCATGTCGAAGAAGAGTGCCTGCAGGAAGAACGAGTCGCGCACCGGAGCCAGGGCGTGGCCGGTGCCCAGCCAGGTCCTCAGCTCCTCAAGCCCGCGCTCGGTGATCGAGTACACCGTCCGCTTCAGCCGCGTGCCCCGGATCTCCTTCTGACCTTCGATGAGCCCGGCCTGCTCCATCTGGCGGAGCGTCGGATAGATCTGGCTCTGCGGCGCGGACCACACCCAGCGCGGGGCGGCATCGAAGAAGCGGGTCAGTTCGTACCCATTCATCGGGCGCGCCTCCAGGACGCCGAGCAGTGCGTGCTGAAGCGACATGCCCTCAGCATAGGGGCGTCCCACTTGCCCTAGAACATGTACGAATATACATGTATTGTCCTGCCTGTTTTTGTAGATGCGCATGGGCAGAGAGGTACTGGTGTGAACACAGGGCTGGCGGACGCCGGGCGGGCGCTGGCAGCGGCCGGGCTGGTCACCGCGTTCGGGCACGTGTCGTTGCGGGTCGGGGATGATCGGCTGCTGATGACCCCGCCGGTGCCGCTCGGGACGCTCGGGCCTGACACGCAGCACGCCGAGGTCCCGCTGGATGCCACCGACCTGCCCGACGGCACGCCGCGCGAGGCGTGGATCCACCTGGAGATCTTCCGGGCGCGGCCCGGCGTGCGGGCGATCTGCCGGGCACAGCCGCCCACTGCCACGGCTCTGGCCTCGGCGGGGGTGCCGATCCTGCCGCTGCACGGGCAGGGGGCGTTCCTCGGGCCTGAGGTGCCCGTGTTCGACGACGCGACGCTGGTGCGCGACCGCACGCGCGGGCGGGCGCTGGCCGAGCGCCTGGGTGAGGCGCCTGCCCTGATCATGCGGGGCAACGGCGCCGTGACCGTCGGCGAAAGCGTCGGCCAGGCCGTCGCCCTCATGTGGGTGCTGGAGGCCTCCGCCCGCATGAACGCCACCGCCACCGCCTCCGGCACCCCCACCCCCCTCACGCCCGCCGAGCAGGAGGCGTGGCGGGCCGTGCGATCCGAGTTGTCCAACCGCATCTGGTCCTATCTCCGGGAGTTGTCATGATCGAGCTCGACGACATCGCCTACGTCCGGTCCGGCGCCGCCGACCTGGACGCCGCCATACGGTTCGCCGTGGACATCGTCGGCCTGGAGCTCACCGCCCAAGAGGACGGCGTCGCCTACCTGCGCGCCGACCAGCGCCACCACTGCCTTGCCCTGGTCGAGGGGGAGTCCGGGGTCATCAGCTCCGGGTTCACCGTCCGGGACGAGGACGCGCTCGCCGCCGCCGAGACCGAGTTGGAGAAGGCCGGCGTCACCGTCGTACGGGGCGACGCCAAGGAGGCCAACTCACGCCGGGTCCGGGACTTCCTGTCGTTCGACGACCCGTTCGGCAACCGCATCGACCTGGTGATCGACCAGGTGGCGCTAACCGCACCGGTCCGCTACGGACGCGAGGCCGGCATCACCGAGTTCGGGCACCTGTGCCTGGACGCCCCGGACGTGCGCGAGGCGTACCGCTTCTGGTCCGGCCTGTTCAACGCCCGCGTGTCGGACTGGATCGGCGACTGGGCCTGTCTCATGCGCATCGACCAGGTCCACCACAAGCTGGCCGTGTTCCAGGGCAGCCAGCCGGGGCTGTGTCACATCAACTTCCAGGTCGACTCGCTCGACGCGTTGATGCGCAACTGTCACTTCCTGGAGGCCAACGGGGTCGAGATCGAGATGGGCCCCGGCCGCCATCCGCAGTCGACGGCGGTGTTCGTCTACTTCAAGGGGCCGGAGGGGATCACGTACGAGTATTCCTGGGGCGTGCGGCTCATCACCGACGAGGACGCCTGGCGGCCCCGTTACTTCGACCCGGCCGAGCCGGGCTCGATCGACATGTGGCAGGGCCCCACGCGCCGCGTCCACAGCCAACCTCAGATCCGCCGCCCTCTCGGCCAGAGCTGAGTCCTCTCCCCTACTCCCCCGCGCCTCATCCGGCCGAAACGACGGCCACCGGAAAGTGGATCGATCGCATGAGTGAATGGACCATAGAACGCACCGCCGAGGTGCTGCTGGAGGCCGGGCGGAACCGCGCCGACCAGGGCCCCATCACCGAAGAACGGCCGGGGCCGGACCTGGCCACCGCCTACCGGACGCAGCACGCGCCGCTGACGAGCGAGATGACCGGCGCGGTGCCGCGCCGGCCCGGCTCGTCGGTGCCCCTGCGCTTCAGCGGCCTCGGCTTCGTGTCCGTGGCGGGGGTGTGACATGCCGCTGGTCGAGGTGACCTTGACCGAGGGCCGCGAACCCGGCGCGATCCGGGCGCTCATCCACGAGGTGCACGCCGCCGTCGAGCGCTCGCTCGGCGCCCCTGCTCAGAGCATCCGGGTGATCGTACGCGAGGTGCCCCGCACCCACTGGGCGGCCGGAGACCAGACGCTCGCCGAACGCGACGAGATCAACAAAGGTGATTGACATGGAATTCTTCGGACACGTGATCGACGGTGCTGAAGTGAAGTCCTCCGGCGGCGAGACGTTCACCAGCGTCGACCCCTACACTCGCGAGCCGTGGGCAGAGGTCGCGCTCGGCGGCGCGGCCGAGGTGGAGCGGGCCGTGGCGCCGTACTGCGCGGTGGCGGCGGCCCAGGCCTCCGCGCCCAGGTCGTCGTCTACCATGGCACCCCGCTCGGCTATGACTACGACCGCCTTACCCATGCCGCCAGGGCCGTCCTC
>NZ_JBEXUE010000109.1:0-24874 GCF_040614275.1 Streptosporangium sp. NPDC006013 | reverse complement strand
GCCGGGGAATCGTCGGCCACTCCCTGCTGCACCGAAGACCCCGATCAGCTGAGAGGCCGAGTCCGCGTCGCGCACCGGCCGGGGGGAAAGCCGTGAGCACGACTTTCCACCCCGCTACCGGGCCGACGCTGTCCGCCCTGGCGCCTGAGGAGCCTGTTGCTCGCCCCCTTCGCCCCTGCTGACAGGGCCCTTAGTGCTCCGTTTCCCAACGGAGGTTGCGAACGCGCTGCAGGGAAACCGGGATTGTCGGGCCTGTCTTCCTGATGCCGGGAGCGGGGTGGATCTGTACTTCCGGTAGGGAACGTCGCATCAGGGGGTCTGTCCGGGTTCGTCGACGACTCCCGCCGCGACCTTGGCGGTCGCGAAGAAGCTTCCCTGTGGGAAGGCAACCTCGCCGTTGATGAGCTGGTCCCGCAGGTAGTCCGTCCGCGAGCCGAGGTAGCGATAGGTCGTGCTGTCGAGGATGACGTAGGACCGCTCGGTGACCTGACCGTTCTCGTCGCGCCGCGTGCCGAAACCCGGAGCGCCGACCTCGTAGGCGATGCCCATGCCCGGCCTGCCCGCCGCGTCGCGGATGCCGAGGTCCACCCGGACTCCCGGAATCCGGGCGAGAGCGCGGAAGATCGCAGCCTCCAGCTTGGGCGGCAGGGGGACCTCCTGGCTGAGGTAGACCGACAGCACCCCGAACGCCCGCGCGTCCGGGTAGTCGGCGCGCCCCCGCTCCTCGTCCGGCTTGTCCTTCCAGTGCCGGTCGCCCTTGACATGGGCCAGCAGCCGGTCCGGGTCGGTGGGCAGCTTGGCCAGCCTGGCCGCGTACTGCCGGGGGGACAGGTCGTCGTCACCCGGGTCCGGCCCGAGGGTCCGCGTCTCCATCGGGCGCCGGCCCAGCCGGGTCGCCTGCCGGGTGCCGTCGTAGCGCGTCCAGTACTCCTGGGTCTCGACCGAGCCGTCGGCGGGCTGCCTGACGACGCTTTTCCGGTACAGCCACTGGTCGGGACGGGGCGAGACGCCGTCCGGCAGGCGCTTCTCGGCCATCAGCGCCGCCTGCCTCAGCATGACCTCCGCGCTCACCGGCGTCGCCTCCGCGGTGTCGGGTGGCCGCGCGACCGGCCGTTCGTCGTCGTGCACCACCACGGCCACCGCCGCGATCACCGCGACGGCCGCCGTCATGGCCAGCGGCAGCGAGAGCACCGGCCGCAGCCGGCGGCGGCGCCGCAGGGAACGCGCCCGCAGCGCGCGCAGGCGGTCGGCATCGGGCTCGGGCGCGTCCGCCCGCAACTCGCTCAGCAGTTCCAGGTCATCCACGGCCGGTCTCCTCCGAGATAGCGGACGGATCGACCCCGCCCAGGGCCTCACGGGTCTTCCTCCTGGCGCGGTGCAGGCGCGAGCGCACCGTGCCGATCGGGATGCCGAGTGCCCGCGCCGTCTCCTCGTAACTGAGATCAGCCCAGGCGATCATCAGCAGCACCTCGCGATCCTTCGACGCCAACGTGGCGAGTGCCCTCACCAGATCGCGCTGCGCCGCCGAGGCCGTCACCCGGGCCTCCACCCGGTCGGCGTAGCTCTCGGCCACCTCGTCCACCCCGGTCCTGGCCAGCGAGAGGTACGCCCTGACCTCGGCGCGGTGGTGCTTGCCGATGAGGTTGGCGGCGATGCCGTACAACCAGGGGCGGGCATCGCGGTAGTCGGTGTCGTAGCGCCCGAGCCGCCGGAAGGCGGTGAGGAACGTCTCGGCCACGATGTCGTCGGCCATCGAGTCCCCCAGGCGCCGGGTCACGTAACGGTGCAGGGCGGGGGCATGTCGGTCGAACAGCACCGAGAAAGCGGCGGAATCACGCCGGGCACGCCTGATCACCTCCGCGTCGTCCAGATCTGTCTCCGCACTCAAGCGTGAACTCCGTTTCCTGGGTCCGGTCACTCCCTTTCACCCGATGCCGCGGATCGAGTTCTCCACGCCTCCGTTTCACGGACCTGACCCACCGTGCCGCACGGCACCGTCCGCGCCCGCCGCCGTCGGTCCGGCGTGCTCTCCTCCGTAGCGGACCGTTCTTTCCGCCGACATGCGCGCCATATGCCAAAATGATCACGCCTCTCGGAGGCGTGAATCGGTCCATCCGGATTGCCGAAAAGGCGCTCGGCGCCATCAGGAGAGGATGTCGGTTGTCCGTGACGGATCTGGAGCTTGCCGGCGAGCTTCGCGAGCTTGCCGATCACCCCCACCTGGCGGCCCGTCAGGACCAGCTACGTGATCTCGCGGACGCGGTCACCGATCCCGACCTGGCCGGACACTGGTGCGAGGTCGATCTGTTCGCCGCCTTCTCCCCCGACGACACCATCCTGGTGGACGGGGAACCGGCGGGAACCACGTCCTCGCCGAGGAGACCGGGATGGCGACGAGGGCTCAGCGGCGCCATCGGTCCCGCCCTCGTCTTCGTACCGATCTTCATCACCTGGCTCGGCCTGATGATGGCCACCGGTGCCTACGGCGACGTCCTCGCGGCCGGCGGCCTGGACGCGGCCCGACGGCCCTTCCTGGAGATGTGGCAGCAGGGCTTCGACGGCAAATTGCCCGGGTTCTTTGAGTTCGACAACATCGCGCTCTGCACCCTCGCGGCCATCTTCTGCCTCATCTGCTGGACCGTGTTCGAGAACATCACGCGGAACACCAGGGAGGACGCCGCGGATCGGGAGCTCCGCACCCTCCGCGTCCGGCTCCGCGGGGCGCTGACCGAGGCGAGCCTGGTACTCGGCCAGGTCCGGCTCTCCTCGCCGGAGCGGTTCGGGGCCGAGCTCAACAAGGCGGCGGCCGACATCGGCTTCGTCGGGACCACGGCGCGCAAGGTGCACACCGAGCTGGTCGAGGCGCTCACCCTGACCCTGGAGGCCACCCGCAAGACCACGGACGCGCTGGCCGGCAGCGCGATCGACGTGCGCGACGCCGTCGAGCACCTGGGTGGGCACCTGGCGGCCGTCAACAACACCTGTGACGACCTCGCCTCGGCGGTGGCCCGGTTCTCAGCCATGATCGACACCGCGGGCTCCACGACCGGCCAGGCCGTCACCGATGCCGGGAACCAGTTGTCGACGACCATCTCCCGGACCACCCTCGACATGCGCCAGGCGTTCAACGACGAACTCGTACGGTCCATGAAGTTGGTCCAGGGCAGCGTCTCCGGCCTGGACCTCCGGATCAACGAGCTGGTCGGCGCGACGGCGGGCATCGGCCACGCCGTCGACCGCGCGGCCATCTCGATCGATTCGGTCGGCTCGTCGACGGAGAAGGCGGTCGACCTGCTCGGCGCGCGGGTCACCGACACCATCGCGGGCACGGCCAGGGAGTTTCACCGGACCTTCGAGGGCGCCGGTACGGAGATCCGGGAGGCCCTTGAGAGCTGGTCCGCCGCCACCGGGACGCACGCCTCCCGGATCGACACCACCGTCGAGACGGTCGCCCTGCTGGAGCGGACACGGGAGGTGCTCGACCGGCTTCCCACCGCGCTCGCCGGCGCGCTGGCCGACCTGCCTTCGAAGGAGCTCACCGAGCGCGAGGCCACCGACTCGGAGCGGGCGAGCACCAGTCTGCGGCTTCCGGCCGACGGCCTCTGGGCTCTCCCGGCCGCCGGTCCCGGTAAGGACGAGGAGGGCGACAAGGGCAGCGGCGACGGCGGGGGCCCCAGCGGCGGCGGGGACAGCGGAGGCAACCGGGTCGACGGCGGCGACAACGACCAGGCCACCGGCACCGGCACCGACGAAGCAGACGACAGCGGTGACGACGAGCCGGACTCACGCCGGAGAGCTCGGACCCCGCTGTGACCGCCCGCCGAAGAACCTCCAGCACGACCCTGATGGCCGGCTGGCTCTTCGCCGACCTGCTGCTCGGACTCACGATCATCATGTTGGGAGCGCAGGCACCACCCCCCTCACCCACCGACCCCGTGACGGACACCGCCCGGTTCCAACCGGACCCCTTCCAGCCCCTGCCTGACTCCATCCGGCCCCCGTCCGAAGAGCCCTCGACCGAAGAGCCCTCGACCGAAGAGCCCTCGACCGAAGAGCCCCCGTCCGAAGGGCTACCGGCCGAAGGGTCACCGGACAAAGAGCCCCTGGCCGAAGAGCCTTCAGCCGAGAAGCCGCCAGGGAAGAAGGCCCCGGAGCAAGAGGCCCCGGAGAAGGAAACCTCGGAGGGAGAACACCGGCCCGAGGAGCCCGCGGAGAAGAAGCGCCCGGTCAAGGAAAAGCCCGGCCCCTCGCCGTCCCCCTGCACCGGCCTCGTCGGAGGCGTCCGGGCGAAACCGGTCACGCTCTCGTTCCGGGTCACCCCCGGCGCCGCTGACGGCGTACTGGCCGCACAGGTCCGCCAGGAACTGCGCAGGCACAAAGGCAACCTGGCCGGACGGCGCGTCGGCATGGTGCTGACCTTCGGCTCCGACTCCGACGGCGGCGCCAGCGGCGGCGTTCAGCTGGCCACCCGGGTCAACACGGCCATCCGCGAAACATACCCGCGCATCTTCGGAACGGCCGTGACCCGGAACTTCCACGACCTCTCCGCCCCGAGCGGGTCGATCTCCATGGAGATCTACTTCGTCACCCACGGCTGCTCCGCCACGTCTCCGGGGACACCTGGTCACTAGAACTCAAGCCACGTGACTGCCGTGATCACGGAGACACTGACGGCGGCACTCGACGCGGCGGTCCGAATCACTGCGGTGTTCACGGCGATGTCGTTGGCGCACTGGTTGTCCATGTACAGGTATGCCAGGTGCCCGCCCTGGCCGGCGGTCACCACGGGAACCGTTCCTCGACGCCCCGGCCGAACATTCTCGGGAAGTCTGAATACAGAAGAGGGACCGTGCCGCCACGGCGCGGCCGAATCGGACGACACATGATCCACAACACTCACCCAGTCGGTTGCGTCCTCCGCACCCATGGATGACCCACGCCGAGCGTCGTCATCGGCGCGGCTCCCAGCGGAAGATCCGGGAAGCCAGCGCGACGGCGACAACGACCCAGCTCAGCGTGGGCGCCAGGAGAACCAGGGACTCCGTGACGGGAACGCCGCCGTTCCAGGCGTTGACGGCCAGTTCGGTGGCCGAGCCGCCGGGGAGCAGCCGCTTGAGCAGGGTGAGCTCCTCGGTGCCGGTGATCCCCACCCAGCTGGTCACGGCGATGGTGCCGAGGCTGATGGGCAGCGTGGTCACCTGGGCGTGCTCGGGGGAGTCCGTCAGTCCCGCCGTGGCCAGTCCCAGGCCGAGCATCATGATCACCATCGAGAGGACGGCCGCCGCCAGGAGGAGAATGTTGTCCGGCCGGCCGGTGACCACGGCCAGCACGGTCATGATCACGACCACCTGGACCAGCGAGATGACGGTGACCGGGAGCAGCAGCCCGGAGAGGATGCCGGCGTCGCTCGCCGCGGTGGAGCGCAACCGCTTGAGGAAGAGGTTCTGCCGGCGGGAGGCCAGCGTGGTCACCGCGGTGGTGTAGAGCCCGAACGCCCCCACGGTGAACATCACCACCGCCGCGATGTATCCGAGGCTGCCCAGGGCCGCGAAGGCTTCGTGCTGGTAGATGAAGAACGCGCTGACCACCGCGGGCATGACGACACTGGTGACCAGAACCAACCGGTTCCGGAAGATCTGGACCAGCTCACTGAGAGCGATCGAGAGCATGGCGAAGGTCCTTTTCCTGTAAGTCGGGGAGTGGTCTAGTCGCTGTCGAGGGCGCGGAAGACATCGTCGAGCCGGGTCGGTCCGGCTTGGAGTTCCCGCAGCTCCACCGCGTGGTCCTGCGCCCAGCGGAGCAGGGTGTACAGGTCCTTCTGCAAGCCGAAGGTCTCGATGAGGAACTTCCCGTCACTCTCGCGCGTGGCCTGCAGCGGTAGCGCCGGTGCGGGGGCCGCAAGGGAGAAGCGGATGGCGGCCGGCAGGGTCCGCGTCAGTTCGGAGACGGTCCCCTCCCGGTGGAAGGTGCCCTTGTGCATGAGACCGATGCGGTCGGCGTACTGCTGCGCCTCTTCCAGGTAGTGCGTGGTGAGAACGACGGTGGAGCCGTCTTCGCGCAGTTTGTTCACGGTGTCCCACAGATCGTCGCGGGACTGAATGTCCAGGCCGGTGGTGGGCTCGTCCAGGAAGATCAGCTCAGGCGTTCCGTACACGGCGGTGGCGAAGTCCAGACGCCGCTTCTCGCCGCCGGAGAGCTGGGACACCTTGATGCCGGCCTTGCGAGTGAGATTCACAACGCCGAGCACGCGTTCGACCGTGTCCGTGCGCTGGGTGAGTTTTCCGATCAGCCGGACCGATTCCCGCACCGTCAGGTCCGGGGAGAACCCGCTGTCCTGCAGCATGATGCCCATCCTGGGCCGCACGGCGCGCCGGTCTCGTGGGCTCTGCCCGAAGACCCGCACGGTGCCCGAGGTGGCCGTACGGTGGCCTTCGATGGTCTCCAGGGTCGAGGTCTTCCCCGCCCCGTTCGTGCCGAGCAGAGCGTAGAGCTCTCCGCGCTCCACCTGGAAGGACAGGTCCTTCACGGCATGGAAGTCGCCGTAGGTGAGGTTCAGACGTTCAACGTCGATGACCGGTGTCGAGGACATGCTGTTGATCCCAGCAGCCGCCGCGCTCACCGGGCAGTGCGACCACGTCATGACCTCGCCATGACATTTCTTGGGTGAACGTATGACGCAGCGTCACTGGTGCCGGCACGGGACCGGAAGAATACTGGGCAGACTCTGCTGTTCGATCCCGGAGAGCCACCCATGGGCACCGAACCCCTGCGCATTCTGCTGACGGTCTTCCTCCTGGTCTGCGCGGCGTTCTTCCTCCATTACCTCGGCGTCGGTCTCTTGCCTGACGGCGGGGAGTCGTGGTCGGAGAACAACCAGTGGCCGATGTGGACGGCCGCGGTCCTCACTGTGGCGAGCGCTGTGGCGAGCGCTGTGGCGAGCGCTGTGGCGAGCGCTGTGGCGGTCCCGCTGCTCAGCCTGACGGCTCAGCGGCCAGGTGAGGACCGGTGAGGCCGGCCCGGGCAGCGGCACATACGACGCCCGAGCACACCGAGGCGACGCGGGGACGGCTGCGCAGACTCAATCTCACCATGTTCCTCCCGCTGCTCGCTGCCGTAGGGACGCTGCTGGTGGCGACCGATGCCCGGACCTGGTGGCACGTCATCGTCCTGGGTCTGGGCGTGGTCGCGGCCCTGGTGGCCTTCGTGTGGTGGGCGGCGCGCGACATCTTCCGCGTCGCGCTCCCCTGCCTGATCATCGCCGCGGCCGTGTGGCTTCTCGGAGTGCTGGTGGTGGACAGTGACTCGGCGTTCTACGGCATTTCGATCGTGGGCTCCCTCACCGTCCCCCAGTTGCCGCGCCACCGAAGCGCGGCAGCCCTGGGGCTGATCGCCTACGTCGCCGTAGCAGGCGCGGCGAGGCTGTTGGTCACCCCGGGAGATGTCTCCGGTGTTCTGATCGGATACGTCATCGTTCCCGCGGGCGCCACAGCGGTGCTGACCGGCTTCATGTTCCCCAACCAGAGGTTCTATGGCCTCGTTGCGGAGCTGGAGGAGGCACGAGAACGCGAAGCGGAGCTGGCCGTCATCCGGGAGCGCATGCGCTTTGCCAGTGATCTGCACGATATCCAGGGCCACACGCTGCATGTGGTGAAGCTGAAGATCGCGCTGGCCCAGAAGCTGGTGCACAGCGACGCCGAACGAGTGGAGCAGGAACTGCGCGAGGTGCATGCCTTGGTCAGCGACACCATCACCCAGACCAAGGAGCTCGCCTACGCGAAGCGGCGGCTCAACCTGTCCGCTGAGCTGGAGAACGCGAAGAACCTCTTCGAGGCCGCGGGCATCCGCGTGCGCGCGCCGCCGGCAGGTTGTTGCCGTCCAGACCCCCCTGGACGAGGGCGACCGGTACCCCGGCGTTGGCGATCGGGACGGCACCCCCGCCGGGCGTTGTCGTGCTCGCGCCGTAGAACACCGCCGCGCGCAGCGCCGCGGGACGCTGGTAGACGGGCCCGAAGCAGAACGGGACCGTGCAGGTGTTGCCGATGGCGAACAGCCCGGCGGCCCCGCCGAAGGAGTGCCCGAGCAGGACCAGCCGGTCGGCGTCCAGCCGCCCGGCCACCGGGGAGCCCGCGCGGGCGTTCTCCGCCGCCGCCCACGTCACGGCGGCGTTGGTCTGGGACTGCTCGGGGAAGAGCCCGGAGACCGGGCCGACGGCACGCTGATGGTTCGGGACGGCCACGGCGAAGCCGAAACCGGCGACGATCTTGGCGAATTCGCTGTAGCTCTCCTTGGGCACGTTCGCGCCCTGCAGGAGCAGGGCGACCGGCAGGGCGGTCTGGGCGGCCGGGTAGTAGACGGTGGCCGGGTCGTTGCCGATCTGCGTCTCGTACCGGCCGACCCAGGAGGGCGACGTCAAGGTGGACGCGGTGGACGCGGTGGCGCCGCCGGCGAGGGCCGCCGACGGCGTCAGCGCGGTCGCCACGGTGAGCGCCGCGGCGACCAGCCCGGCGCGAATCCGCCGAGTGGATCCGGTGGAGAGAGCCATGTTTCCTCCAGGGGGTGTTTCAGGGCATGGGTCAGGAAGCGGCCGGCCATGCGGCGGGCCACGGCTGGACGGGGTGGGGACTCACGGCAGGGGAAAAGAAGCGCACGAAGACGGTCTTCGGCGCTCGCGTGAGCCTGCGCGCGACGGGGAGAAAGCGGTTGAGGACGGGCCCTCAGTGTTCGCGCAGCAGCCGGCCCGCGCCGTACACCTTGTCCTCGACACCGTTGTCGCGCAGCGCCATCCACCAGGTGGCGGCGTTGATGGCGATGACCGGCTTACCGAGCCATCGCTCGGCCTCGTCGGCCAGGCCGACCATGGACAGGTTGGTGCCACACTGCACGATCGCGTCCACCTCGGGGGAGTCCACCTCGATCAGCGCCTCGCGCAGCGTGGACTCGGTGACGTGCGCGATCGACACGGCCGTGGGGCACTTCAGACCCTTGACGGCGACCACGTCGAAGCCGATCTCGGAGAAGAAGCGCACCACGTTCTCGTCACCGACCGGCTGGTAGGGGGTGACCACGCCGAGCTTGCGCGCGCCGTACAGGTTCAGCGCCCGCTCGCACGCCTCCGCGCCGGTCGCCACCTCCAGGCCGGTGAGGTCGTGGATCTGCTTGACGAACTGCCGGTTGCCCTCGACACCGCCCCAGAAGGTCTCGGCGGACATGCCCATCACCATGTGGTCCGGCTCGCAGGTCATCACCCGCTCGCAGGCTGAGCCGATCTCCTCGCGGATCTGGTCGAGCAGGCGTTCCATGCCCTCGTTCCCGGTCATGTTCTGGTCGCGGATGTGGATGCGGCTGAAGTGCGCGGTGACCCCGGGAACGGTCATCCGGTAGAAGTCCGGCTCCACGATCGTGTTGGTGGACGGGGCGATCACGCCGAACTTGCGGCGCCAGCCAAGAGCATCGGTCATCGTACGGCCTCCAAGCGTCGGGTAGGGCGCGGCCGGAACGCGGCGATCGCGAACACCGCGCGTGGGACGGGGTACTCGATCACGGGATCACCCGGCGTTTCGAGAAGGGGGCCGAGGCGAACCGGGCGAGGATCTTGCCCTGGGTCAGCCGGCGGACGTGGGCGCCGTTGCGGGTCCGGGTCAGCGCCTGCTCCGCGAGCCACGGGGTGACGGTCTCGACCCGGTCGGCCAGGATGTTGAAGATCCGGGCGGCTCTGGCGAGTTCCTCCGGGGCGTAGCCGTGGGTGAGCAGGTCGGTGACGACCATGCCGGGGCTGAGCAGGCCGACCGAGACGCCGGCCGGGACCTCCTTGGCGAGGGCCCGGGTGAGGTAGGTGATCGCCCGCTTGGTCGCGCCGTAGACGGACAGGCCGGCGACCGTACGGCCGTCGCCGCCCAGCCCCTCCATGTTCCACACGTGGCCGCGGCCCTGCTCGATCATCCCGGTGACGGCGACCGCGCTGCCGTTGATCACACCGGTCAGGTTCACGCCGACGACGGCCGTCGCCTCGGCGTCCGGGAGTCGCCAGAGCGGCCCGCGTGTCTGGGAGATCCCGGCGTTGTTGATCCAGATGTCCACCGAGCCGAACCGGTCGACGGCCGCGTCCCACAGCGCCTGAACCTGGGCACGGTCGGCCATGTCCGCCGCCATCCCCAGCGCGTGATCGCTGTCCAGTTCGGCCAGTGCCTTCTCGACGGACTCGTCACTGCGGCCGCAGAGGGCGACCCGGTGTCCCCGGGAGAGGAACTCCCTGACCAGCCCGAGCCCGATGCCCCTGGTGCCGCCGGTCACGACTACGACCATCGAAGCACCCCGTGGACCACGGCGGCCGGCACGTTGCCGTCGAACAGTTGGTAGACGACCGCCATCGTCCTTCCCGCGCTCATCCCCGGGGTGGCGTCGATCACGAACTCGCGGCCCTTGAGCTTCCAGACGTCGCGAAAGTGCAGGCTCGAGTAGTTCGCCCTGCCGTACGCCTGCGCGTTGCCCCAGGCCTCGGGGCCCTCGTAGAAGGAACGGAAGCCGTCACGCCGCACCTCGACGGTGTGGCCGCGCTCCAGGGCTCCGGTCCAGGTGACGTGGTGGCGGGCCCGCAGCAGATCCAGCGGTTCCACCTCGACCGTGATGTCCACGGTGCCGCGCGGCTTCTGGTCGGCGCCGAAGACCTCGCAGGTGCCGGAGAAGGCGCCCGCGGTCTTGGTGGGCAGGATGTGGGGCACCGGCCCGTTCCGAGTCTCGGCCGCCAGCCAGTCCGCCACCTTGGCGGGGTCCCGGGTGTAGAGGCCGTTGAAGCAGCCGACCACGGCGGGACCCTGGTAGAGCATCGAGGAGTAGACCTGGATGTCGTCGTCGGCAAGGACCTGGTTCCAGGTGTTGAGGTCCACCTGCCAGCCGGGGCCGTAGTAGTGGGAGTCGACGAAGGAACCGTACGGCTGGCCGGTGCCGTAGAAGTCGGGTCCGGTGTAGACGCGGTTGGCGTCGGAGTCGACGACGCCGAACGCGAACGGGGCGCCGAGCCGGAACCTTCCGGCCATGGGGCCGCCGCCCTCCAGGCCGCCGTCCATGTGGTAGGTGGTCACGCCGTCGATGAAGTCCGAGGAGCGGCGGATGTCCTCATATCCCTGCCAGGTGCCGGTGGCGTCGAACAGGGAGGGACGGCCGTGCCACTCTCCGGCGATGCGCCGCTGCCATTCGCTGGGTCGCGTGGTGTCGCTCATGCCAGAAGTTCTCCGCGTACGAGATCGGACTGTTCCGGGCCGAGGAGGCGGGTGACCTGGTGCCAGACCGGGTCCACCTCCGGACTGAACAGGTTGGCGCGGTTGGCCGTGTCACGGGCGGCGAGGTCGGTGCCGTCTGGGTCGGGCACGCCCTTCTCCACGAGGGAGAACCAGTGGTCGAGGTAGACCTCGACGGTCGTGCCGAGCTTTTCGAAGGCATCCTCGGTGGCCCGGCAGACGACCATCCAGGGCGACATCATCGCCCGCTGGCGGGGGCCGATGGCGGCGGGGGAGACGCCGTCGACCTTCCAGACGGCTTCCAGCGGCTCCGTCAGCGGCAGGAAGCAGACGTCCAGATACTCCAGGTGGACGGCGAGCTCGGCCCGCGGGATCAGATCGAGGTGCATGGCGTGGTACTCGGACGAGGCGACCGAGTCGAGCGTGAAGTGCGGGACGGCCGACTCCGGCCGGGTGAACGCGAAGATCATGTGGCTGTCCAGCCCGATCGGCGGCACCACCAGGCTGACCGCCACGACCTTCTCCACCACGGCCGGCTGTGCCGGTGCGCCGGCCGGACGGAAGACGCGAAGAGCGCCCACCGGCGCCGGGGACATCGGGCCGGTCAGGTCCAGGTGCGACGAGGGCGACAGGCCGGTGGCGGCCAGCAGGCGGGACAGGGTGCGTTCACTCAGCGCTTCGGGCAGGCTCATGGCTGTTCTTCTCCTCGGGGCTTGTGCACCCAGGCGCGGGCGAGTTCGGGATTGTCGCGGCGGTCCGGGGAGGGGATCACCGTTGCCGAGCGTCGCGCGGCGTCGCCGGCGGTGGTCTCGTCGTCGCCGATCCACCAGCCCTGGTCGATCAGCTGCTGGCGCCGCCGCCGGTAGGAGACCTGGAGCGCGTCGCTGCGGATGTGCAGTTCGGCCGAGAGGTCGAAGGGCAGCAACTCCGGTCGCTGGTTCTCGACGATCGGCCGGTCCTGCTCGAAGATCTTGCCGATCCGCTTGGCCGCGCTGGCGTCCGCCCACTTACCGGTGAAGAAGGTCCGGTAGCCGACGATCTTCACGAGGGTCCGGTCCCGGTCGAGCGGGATGTTGTGGTCGTACAGGATCAGGTCGCCGAACGGCAGCCGCACGTGCAGCTTGACGATGTTGGGCAGGTACCAGCCGTTGCTCACCACCACGTGCTGGCGTTCCTTGGTCCGGTAGAGGGTGCCCCAGATACCGGGTGCGGGCGGCGGGCTGAACAGCACGTCGGCCTCCGCGTGCCATTCGGCCTCGGTCACCTCGTAGTCGGGGATCTCCGGCTTGTCCGGGTTACCGAACGCGCTGCCGTGGACGAACGGCGTGTGCGCCGCGTCGACCACGTTCTCCAGGGCGCGCTCGTAGTTGGCCTCGAGTACGGTCTCCCAGTAGACGGCACGGTACCTGGGGTCGTCGTGCTGGGGGATGTGCGGGATCGGCGGGCGCTCCTGCTCCGGCAGGTCACCGAGGAAGGCCCAGACCATGCCGTACTTCTCGACCACCGGATAGGCGTCCACCCGGGCCTTCTTCGGGATGCCCCGCCCCGGCGGGTTGGCGGGGATCTTCGTACAGCCGCCGTCGGATTCGTACTCCCAGCCGTGGTAGGGACAGACGACACGGTCCTCGATGATCTTCCCCATCGACAGCGCGCCGCCGCGGTGTACGCACAGGTCGGACAGGCAGGCCACGCTGCCGTCGCGCTTGCGCCAGATCACGAAGTCCTGACCGAGGCAGGTGATCCGCCGCGGCCTGCCGTCGACCACGTGGGCGAACTCGATCGCGTACCAGAAGTTCTTCAGCATCTTTCCTCCTAACGGCGTTGCAGGTCAGGCAGGCCGTCGAGTTCCGATCGGGCATGCTCGTCGCCGGTCTTCGCCGCCCACCACAGCGATCGGATCACGCGGGCCTCGGCAGCACGCGGTCGCCGCCCCACAGCGCCCGGACCAGCTTGCCGGTCGTCTCCTCGCCGAAGTAGCGCACGCCCATGACGTTGGCGGGGTCGCGGTCGGCGATGTTCCGGCGGATCGCCAGATCGGCGGCGGCCAGCGCGGGCCGGTCGGCCTCGGGCACCGGGTCGGCCTCGTCCACCCAGCGCAGCCAGCGGTCGACGCGGGCGTCGAGCAGTTCGCGGACCACGTCGATGTGCTGCTGGGCGCGCGGGAAGGAGTAGCAGTACACGTTGGGTGACAGGCTCGCGCGGATGAACCCGGTCCGGCTGGTGAACCAGGTGAAGTCCGGGTTCTCCTCCTTGAACCGCACCCAGTCGGCGTCCAGTGGTGCGTAGTAGCGGTCGTAGTAGTCGGCCCGCTCGGCCAGGTTCACCCGCGGGATGAAGTCCTGGTAGAACCAGCCCCCCGGCCAGACCAGCAGCGCGATGCCCAGGTGCGGCACGTCGATCTGCGGGCCCAGCCAGGTGGTCAGGTGCAGGTTGGTGAAGCTCGCCTTCGGGTTTCCCAGCCAGGAGTGGACCATCCAGTCGACCTCCGGCCCGGTGTAGGCCTCGATCCGGCCGCCGGGCCCGTCGGGATAGCTGCCGTAGCTGTCGAACCGGTCGCTGGAGGGGTCTCGCGTCAGCTCGAACCTGGCGTCGATCTTCGCCTTGAGCTCGGCGAGCATCGTCCGCAACTGCTCGAACGTCTCGGTGACGTCTATGGCCGGAGACTCGTCGAGCATCTGCTCGACGTGCTGCAACGTTTCCTTCATGAGCTTCCTTCCTGAAGTGCGCCCGCCAGCCGCCACGGTCTGCCGTCCACCAGGTCGGTGCCGCGTGAGACGTGTCGGTTGACAGCCTGCGCCGGGTAGAGATCGGCGCTTACCAAGCGGTCACCGTTCTTGACCGGGGTGACGAGTGGGTGGCTGATGCGACCGCTGAACGGGCCCTCCCAGGCGGTCCAGAGGGTGAAGTCGCGCGGTGTGGCCAAGATGGTCCCGGCCAGGCCCGCCGGCCCGTCGTGACCGGCGGCGACGACGTTGAGCCGGTTCTCCGCGGCCCGTTCCAGCAGGCCGTACTCCAGCTCCCAGGGTTCGGAGGGGGTGAACGGCACCGCGACGACGTCCACGTCGGCCAGCGCCGCCAGCCGGAACGTCTCGGGAAACACGGCGTCGTCGCCGACGATGACGGCGAGTCGTCCCCAGGGCAGTTCGAAGATCTCCAGACCGTCGCCCAGCGAGGTGACACGCCCGGCGTGCCGGGTGACGGGGTGCAGGGCCCGCTGCCGTCCCACGACCCCCTCGCCCGAGATCAGCAGTCCCTCGTGCGCCCCCTGGCGGATCTCGCTGAGCACCACGTGCGCCGCGGTCCCGCGGACGGCTCGCGCCGCCTCCTCGGCACTCACCCCGCACAGCTCGGGGAGCACGATCAGTTCCGCCCCGCCCGCGACCGCCTGCCCGATGAGCTCTCCGGTGGTGCCCGGCTCGTCGTGGGGCCGCACCACGGCCACGGCCAGGCGCTCGGCTCCGGCGGGTGCCCGGCGGCCGCGGGGCTCGGCGGAGATCGGCCGGTAGAGGGCGGGGCGGCGGGCGGTGAGGATGTCCGTGCCGTCGGGGCGGAGCTTGGAGTCGGCGAGGGTGACGTCGATGTCGGCGACGACCACCGCCTCGCCGGTCCGAGGCGCTCTGGCCACGACCGTGCCGTCCGGGGCGACGATCTGGCTCTCGCCCGCGCCGTGCAGCCACTCCGGCGGGACGCCGAGCCCGGCGCCGACGGACTCCAGCATGTCGGCGGGGATCAGCGGCCCGACCTTGTTGGCGGCGACCACCCACACCTTGTTCTCGGCGGCGCGGACGGGGATGTGCAGGCTCGCCTCGTCCACGGCGAACGAGTTCAGGCTGTTGAGCAGCACCTGCGCGCCGCGTAGCACCAGCCCGCGGGTGACCTCGCTGATCACGCCCTCCATGCAGGCGTACATGCCGAGCCGGCCGAGTTCGGTCGCGATCACCGGGCCCACGGCCGTCCCGGGATCGAGGTGGTCGTTCTCCGCGCCCATCAGGGTCTGCTTGTCGGCCTCGCCGAGGAGGGTGCCGTCCGGGCCGTAGAGCAGGGAGGCGCCGGTGGTGCGCCCGTCCTCCCTGGCGAGGGTGACACCGATCTTGACATACGCGCAGTGCCGGGCGGCCCGCTCGGAGACGGCGGTGAGAAACGGGTCTCCGTGGCGGCAGGCCAGCCGCCGGGCGTGCGCGCGGTCCTCGTACCAGGACAGGTGGTTGCAGAACTCGGGCAGCACGATCAGTTCGGCTCCCCGGGCCGCGGCCGAGTCGATCGCGCGCAGACAGGCGGCCAGATTGGCGGCCGGGTCCTGGCCTGTCTCGAGTTGCGCCGCGGCGACGCGTACCATGTGCACTCCTCGATTGTTACGTCTAGAGAAACGGTGTTTCCGAGACATAGGATCTCGCGAAACCGGAGGAAATGTCTAGGAGGCAATCGTGCTGACCCATGTGGTGCTGATGAAGTTCACCGACCCGCGGGACGCGCCGAAGGCCAGGGAACTGCTCGAGGGCATGAGGGGCCGGGTCGAGCAGATCCGGGATCTCGTCGTCGGCCTGGACGTGCTCGGGTCGCCGGTCTCCTATGACCTGTGCCTGGTCACGCGGCACGAGTCCGCCGAAGAGTTGCGCGGTTACCAGGAGCATCCGGCCCACCTCGAGGTGGCGGCCTGGCTTCGCCCGAGGCTCGCCGCCCGTGCCGTGGTGGACCACGATTCGTGATCCGATCCTGCTAGTCTCCTTTTCCGAAACAACGTTTCTCTGTGAGAAACGCCGTGCGGGGCTGGAGGATGAGATGAGAAAGCTCCACTTGAACGCCTTCCTCATGGGCGTGGGCCACCACGAGGCCGCCTGGCGCATCCCGGGCGCGGACCCGTCCAGAGTCACCGATATCCGGCACTACCAGGAACTGGCCAGGACCGCCGAGCGGGGCAAGCTCGACTCGGTGTTCCTGGCCGACTCGCTGTCCTTCTGGGGCGACATCAAGTACCACACCCTGGGCGGGCTGGAGCCCCTGACGATGCTGGCGGCGATGGCGGTGGTCACCGAGCACGTCGGCCTGATCGCCACCATGTCCACCACCTACAACGAGCCGTTCAACGTGGCGCGTAAGTTCGCCTCGCTGGATCACATCAGCGGTGGCCGCGCCGGGTGGAACATCGTCACCTCGGCCAACGAGTCGGAGGCGCGCAACTTCGGCGGGAGTCTTCCGCTGCACGCCGTCAGGTACGCCAGGGCCACCGAGTTCGTGGACGTGGTCACCAAACTCTGGGACAGCTGGGAAGACGGCGCCGTCGTCGGCGACCAGTCGGAGGGCATCTACGCGGACGTGGAGAAGGTCCGCGCCGTCGAACACGAGGGAGAGCGGTTCAGAGTCAGCGGGCCGCTGAACATTCCCCGCTCGCCGCAGGGCCGGCCGCTGCTGGTCCAGGCGGGCTCCTCGGAGGACGGCAAGGAGTTCGCCGCCCGCTATGCCGAGGCCGTCTTCACCGCGCAGCCGGTCATCTACTCGGCCCAGGCGTTCTACGCCGACTTCAAGAGCCGGCTCGCGAAGTACGGCAGGAGCCCCGAGGACGTGGCGATCCTGCCGGGCCTGTCGCCGATCATCGGCTCCACCGAGCGTGAGGCGGCACAGCTGCAGGAGGAGCTCGCGTCGCTGGTCGTTCCCGAGTCCACCGTCGCCACGATCTCCGAGATGCTCGGCGTGGACCTGACGAAGCACCCGCTCGACCAGCCGCTGCCCGACATTCCCGGGGTGGTGGAAGGCCAGCGGAGCCGGGCCGGGGTCATCGTCGACCTGGCCAGGCGGGAGAACCTGTCGCTGGAACAGCTGATCCGCCGCCTGTCCGGCAACCGGGGGCACCGCGTGGTGTCGGGCACCCCCGAGCAGATCGCCGACCAGATCGAGGAGTGGTTCGTCAAGGGCGCGGCCGACGGCTTCAACGTCATGCCCCCGACGCTGCCCGGCGGCCTGGCCGACTTCGTCGACCACGTCGTGCCGGAACTGCGGCGCCGGGGCCTGTTCCGTACCGAGTACGAGGGCCGGACGCTCCGCGGGCACTACGGTCTCGCGCGTCCCGTCGTGGCACACGCGTAGCGGTCAGGCGTCGGGGACGGCCGCGACCAGTGCCCTGGTGTGGTCGTGCGCGGGCCGGCCGAGCACCTGCTCGGCCGGCCCTGTCTCGACCAGCCGTCCGGCGTGCATCACCGCGACCCGATGGGCGACGGCGCTCACCACGGCCAGGTCGTGCGAGATGAACAGGTAGCCCAGGCCGCGCTCCTCCTGCAGCCGGAGCAGCAGGTTGATGATCTGGGCCTGCACCGAGACGTCCAGGGCGGTGACCGGCTCGTCGAGCACCAGCAGGTCGGGAGAGAGGGCCAGCGCCCTCGCCATGCCCACCCGCTGCCGCTGCCCGCCGGAGAGCTGGTGCGGGTGACGGCCGGCGAGTCCCGGGTCCAGGCCCACCTCCGCGAGCAGGCCGGGCACGTCCCCGCGCACGTTCTGCAGGCGCAGCGGCTCCCGCACGATCTCCCCGACCGTCCAGCGCGGGTTCAGCGAGGTGGCGGGGTCCTGGAAGACGAGCTGGAAACGGGGCCGCAGCGGGCGCAGCCGCCGGCGTGACAGGGCGGCCAGCTCCACCCCGTCCAGGCGCACGCTCCCGCCGGTGGGCTGCGTCAGCCGCGCCACGCACCGGGCCAGCGTCGACTTCCCGCAGCCGGACTTGCCCACGATCGCGAGCGTCTCGCCCCGGTCGAGCTCGAACGTCACGCCGTCCACCGCACGCAGCGCGCCGTAGCTCTTGCGCAGGTCCGTGACGCGGAGCAGCGGTTCAGCCATCCTGCACCGCCCAGCAGGCCACGCCATCGGCGAGTGGCGGGGTCTCCTTCGCGCAGCGGGCGAGCGCGACGGGACAGCGGGGATGGAAAGCGCAGCCGGGTGGTCGCGACCTGGGCGCCGGTGGGTATCCGGGGATCACCGGTAGCGGCCCCCGGCCCGTACCGATCCGCGGCCGGGATCGCATGAGTGCGGCGGAATAGGGGTGGCGCGGCGCGCCAAGGACCTCCTCCACGGTTCCCGTCTCGACCAGGCGGCCGGCGTACATCACCGCGATCCGGTGCGCGGCCCCGGCGACGAGGCCGAGGTCGTGGCTGACAAGCACGGTCGCCGCTCCCGTCTCCCGCTGCGCGGCACGCAGCACCTGCATGATCTGCTTCTGGACCGTGACGTCCAGCGCGGTGGTGGGCTCGTCCGCGATCAGCAGGGACGGCCGGAGCGCGATGGCCATCGCGATCACGATCCGCTGCCGCATCCCGCCGGAAAGCTCGTGCGGGTAGACCCCGGCCCGCTCAGGGCCGATGCCGACCTGCTCCAGCAGCTCCGCCGCCCGTCGCCGGGCCCCGGTACGGTTCGCGCCGTGGATTCGCAGCACCTCCGAGATCTGTACGCCGATCCGCATGAGCGGATCGAGCGATGTCGCCGGGTCCTGGAAGACGAAGCCGATCTGGCGCCCTCTGATCCGTTCGAGCCGGGCCTCGGTGAGTTCGGCACCGTCCAGAAAGGCCGTCCCTTCGGTGACCTCGGCCGAGCCGGGCAGCAGGCCGGCCACGGCGAGCATGGTCATCGTCTTACCCGACCCCGACTCGCCGACCATGCCGAGCACCTCGCCCGGCCGTACTTCGAAGGAGACGCCGTCCACGATCCGCACGCCACCGGCGGTCACCACCAGGTCCTTCACCTCAAGCATGGTCGTCCGTCCGAACGTCGAGGGCGTCACGGAGTCCGTCGCCCAGCAGGTTGACCAGGAACACGGTCAGGGTGAGCGCCAGCCCCGGCCACAGCGGGATCCACCAGGCGGTCTCCAGCAGCTCGCGCCCGTCGTTGAGGATCGTGCCCCAGGAGGGGGCGGGGGGACGCACGCCCAGGCCGAGGAACGACAGACCGCCCTCGACGAGCACCATCGTGCCGACCACGAAGGTCCACATCACCAGGTTGGCGCCGGCCACCGCGGGCAGCAGATGCCGGGTCAGCACGTTCAGGTGACCGGCGCCCGCTCCGATCGAGGCCGCCACGTAGTCCTCTCCCCTGACCTGCCTGACGATCGTCCGGGTCACCCTGGCGGAGGTGACCCAGCCGGCGAGGGTGAGCAGCGTGATCAGAACCGGTGTCGAGGAGCCCACGACGCCAACGGTCGCGATCGCCAGCACCAGGAAGGGAAAGGCGATCCACAGGTCGCCCAGGCCCATGATCAGCCGGTCGATCCAACCGCCGAGATAACCCGAGAGCAGCCCCACCACGATTCCCGCCGCGCAGGCCAGCGTGCTGGCCGCGAAGCCCACCAGCAGCGAGGTCCGCCCGCCCGCCAGGACGCGCGCCAGCAGATCGCGGCCGAGCTGGTCGGTGCCGAGGGGGTGGCCGGCCAGCGCGCCCTCCATCCAGAACGGCGGCGCCAGTTTGGCCGGCAGGTCCTGCTCCAGCGGATCCACACCGAGCAGGGACGGCCCGAACGCCACCGCGAGGGCGATCAACGCCAGCCCCGCCAACGCGATCCGCACCGACGGCCTCATCCGGCCGCCTCCCTTCTGACCCTGGGGTCGGCGAGCGCGCCGAGTACGTCGCCGAGCGCGCTGACCGCGACCACCAGCACGGCCACCACGAACACCGTCGCCTGTACGATCGGGTAGTCCTGCTGGAAGATCGCGTCCACGAGCTGCTTGCCGATCCCGTCGTAGGCGTAGAGCTGTTCGACGATCACCGTGCTGGACAGCAGGTAGGCGCTGTCGACCACGAGGAAGGCCAGTACCGGCGGGAAGGCGTTGGGCAGCGCGTGCCGCGTGAGCACGCGCAGGCGGCCGCCCCCCTTGGCCCGGACCGTCCGGATGAAGTCCTGCTCGATCGCCTCCAGCAAACCGGCCCTCACCAGTCGTACGACACGGGCGACGGTGAAGGCGGCCAGGGTCAACGTCGGGAGCACCGAATGCAGCGGGCTCTCCGAGCCGTAGCTCGGCAGCCAGCCGAGCCAGAGCGCGAAGACCAGCAGGAGCAACAGGCCGAGCACGAAGTTCGGTACCGCCTGGGCGACCGCGGCGCCCGTCGTGATCGCCCGGCCTGCGGGGCGCCGGGCCCGGGCCGCGGCGAGCATGCCGAGCGGGACGCCGATCAGCAGGGCGAGCGCGAGCGTGGCACCGACGATCTGCAGGGTGAGCGGCAGCCGGACCAGCACCGCGGAAATGGCGGGCTCTCCCGTGCGGGAGGAGACGCCGAAGTCCAGCCGGGCGACATCGCCCAGGAACGCGCCGTACTGCGTCCACAGCGGCAGGTCCAGGCCGAGCTCGCGGCGGACTCTGTCGATGTCCTCCGCGGTGCCGCCGGGTCCCACGAGGACAGCGGCGGGATCACCGGACAGACGCAGGAGGAAGAAGAGCAGGGTCAGCACGCCCAGTACCGTCACGGCGAGCCGGACCAGCCATACCGCACCCGTGCGAAGAACGCGCGGGCCTGTGCGGTCTGCTTTCATGCATTCTTCTTGGATTCGGCGAACAGCACGTGGCCGTCGCTGTTGAGCTTCAGGTCGGACTTGGGCGAGTGCATGTAGACCGTCTTCGGCCAGGCCAGGAAGACCACCCCGGCCTCGTCGTGGAGCCGCCTGGCCATCGCCTTGATGGTCGCCTCCCGGCCGGCCTGATCCATCTCGGTCTGGCTGCTCGCGAACAGCTTGATGTACTCCTCATCGTCCACGTGCCGCTGCACGCCCTCGGGCTGCGGCCCGAAGCGGCTGACGCCGGCGATGTCGTGCAGGTCGACGTAGTCGGTCTGCCAGTAGAGCAGGGGAACCTCGCTCTTCTTCAGCAGCGTGGTGATGAAGGACGACAGGTCCTGGATGACCACCTCGGACCTGACTCCGACCTTGGCGAGGTAGCCGGCGGTTATCTCGGCCTGCTGCTTGAAGATGGCGGTGGTGGCGATGTTCAGGGTCAGCCCCTCGGCACCGGCCTCCTTGAGCAGGGCCCTGGCCCGTTCGGGGTCATGCGGGAAGGCCTCCAGAGAGGGGTCGTAACCGACGTAGCCGGGTTGGAGCAACTGCCCGGTGGGCACCTCGCCGTAGCCCGACAGTCCGGACCTGACGAACTCCTCCTTGTTGACGGCGAGGTTGAGCGCCAGCCGCACCCGCTTGTCGCGTAGCTTGGGCTCCACCTCGCCGATCATGCTCAATATCGCGCATGAGCCGGCCGAGACGGACTTCGCGACGAACGAGCCGGTCAGTTCCGCCGCCACCGCGGGCGGCAGGCCGTAGGCGCCGTCCACCTCGCCGGTGCGTAGTGCGGTGGTCAGCGTGCCCGGGTCGGGGATGGCGACGACGCGGCCGGTCTTGATGCTCTCCGACTTCCGCCAGGCGTCGGGGAACGCCTCCAGGTCGATGCTCTTGGCCGGGGTGTAGGCGGTCACCCGGAAGGGGCCGGTGCCCGAGGCAACGGTGCCCGGCTTCTCCGCGAAGATCGCCGGGTCGGTCATGCCCAGCCTGGCCAGGCGGTTCAGCAGGATGGGGTCCGGTTTCTTCGTCATGATCCGCACGGTGTCCGGGCCGACCACCTCGGCGCCGGACAGCGTGCCCATCTGCCCGACGCGGAAGGCGAACGCCGGGTCGCCGGAGAGCAGCCGCTCGATGTTGGCCTTGACCGCGGCGGCGTCGAAGGTGCCGCCGCGGTGGAACCTCACCCCCTGACGGAGCGTGAACTCCATCGTGAGGTCGTCGATCGTGCGCCAGGCGGTGGCCAGAGCCGGCTCCGGCTTGCCGCTCGCGCCGAACGCGACCAGCGGTTCGTAGACCTGGGCGTTGAAGGTGGCTCCCACGTTGGAGAGCGCGGCGGCCGGATCGAGGGAGTTGGTTATGGCCGTGGAGGCGACGATGAGCGGCGCACCGGCCGTCGCCGTCGCCGCCTTCTTCGGCGTGGTCGCGCACCCGGTGGCGAGCGCCGCGGCAGCCAGCCCGCCCATCTGCAGAATCCTTCGGCGAGTGAGTTCCACGACGCCACCTTTCCTGTATCTCTGTGAGATACGCCGTTACGATAGAGGAAACCTAGGAGGGAATTTTGGGATCGTCAAGGGGCGTGGCACGCCGGCTGGGAGGCGGCCGCTGAGAGCTCTGCCGCAGCGAGGTGCGAATGCGGGTCGAATGCCTTCGACCCGTCGTGACCTGCGGCATCGCCGAGGTCGCTGAACAGCCGTGGCGCCTCCGGCGGGGCCCGGAGCGCTCACGGCGGGTCTGCTGGACTGTGCTCAGCCGGGGTAGGCCCCCGCGGCCATGCCGCCTCCGCCGGGGCGGAACGCGGCAGGGGCGTGGACGACCGCGGACTGGACGTACTCCAGCAGTCCCTCCTCGCCGTATTCGCGGCCGTATCCGCTGCGCTTGACCCCGCCGAAGGGGGCGCGCAGCGACATCCCGGTGCGGTTGTGGGTGTTGACGAAGACGAACCCGGCCTCGAACCGGTCCGCCAGGGCGAAGGCGCGCTCCTCGTCGGCGGACCAGACGGAGGCGCCCAGGCCCAGCTCACCCGCGTTGGCGCGGGCCAGCACCTCCTCCTCGCCGTCGTAGACGAGCAGGGGCACCACCGGGCCGAACTGCTCGTCGGCCACCAGCGGGGCGTGGTCGTCCAGGCCGATGACCAGGTGCGGTGTCACGAAATATCCTGATGACGGGTCGTGGCCGGGTACGGATCGGCCCAGCGGCACGGCCCTCCCGCCACCGGCGCCCGTCGAGGCCGCCAGCAGAGCGCCGATCCGGTCGGCGGCGGCGGCCGAGATGACCGGGCCCATGGTGACCTCCTCCGCCAAGGGGTCGCCGACCACCAGGACGCGCTCCGCCGCCGCGAGGTACGCCTCGATGAACTCGGTGCTCCGCGCTCGCGGCACGTACAGCCGTTTGGCCGCCATGCACACCTGCCCGCTGGTCGCGAACGACGCCATGACCAGCCGCTCGTAGTCGGCGCCGGTCAGCGCGAAGTCCGGCAGGAAGACGGCCGGGTCGTTGCCGCCCAGTTCCAGCACCGAAGGAGTGATCATCGCACCGGCCGTCGCGGCGATCTCCCGCCCGGCGGCGTCGCCGCCGGTGAACGCCACCTTGCGGACGAGCCGGTGGCCGACCAGCGCGCGGCCGGTCTCCGCGCCGCCGTGGATCACCCAGGTGGCGGGCAGCGTGGCCGCGATCTCGGTGACGGTCAGCGGTGCCAGCGGGGACGGTTTGAGCACGACCGCGTTGCCCGCCACCAGCGCGGGCCCCAGCTTGAGCATCGCCAGGATGATCGGGGCGTTCCACGGGGTCACGCAGCCCACCACCCCGTACGGCTTGCGCCGCAGCACCAGCCGCCCGGCGGCGTCGTCGACCCGCACGGTGGCCAGCGCCGCCGGGGCGCGGTCGCAGGTCCAGCGCAGGAACGTGACGGCGAATCCGATCTCGCCGCGGCAGTCGGCCAGCGGCTTGCCGGTCTCCCGGGCCAGCAGCGTCGCCAGCTCCGCCAGCCGGGCGGCCACGGTGTCGGCGGCGTGCCGCAGGGCGGCGATCCGCTCCGCGACCGGGACCCGCGACCACTCGCGGAACGCGCCGTCGGCGCGGTGGACGCACTCGTCCACCCCTGCGGGGTCCGTGACCGGCACGCTTCCGACGAGTTCACCGACGCGAGCCGGATTCTCCCTGAAGATCAGGTTCTCACGCATCGGATCCTCCTTGAGCGGGCCCTTGTCCCGCGGTCGTACGGGCGGGACGAGGGCCCGCGCAGGGCCCGTGACCGCACGGAGCCCGGCGGGCGCGAGCCACACCGCTCGTTCCCGGGCCGCCGAGCGGGGTGTTCACCTGGGCGGAGTCACCGGCACGCGCCTCAGGGTCGCCGCCTTCCGTGGAGGGCGAAGCCGCCCTCCACCCCGACGACCCTGGCGCCTGTGAAGAAACGGAGGGTCTCGCGGGTGCCCTCCTCGCCCAGACCGGACAGGCCCCAGGCCGGTCGCGGGGTGGACAGGTGCAGGCTCATGACGCTGGAGCCGTTGACCTTCACCTCGCCGGCCCGGACACGCCGGGCGACCGCGAGGGCCCGCTCCTCGTCTGTCCCCACGACGTACCCCTCCAGCCCGTACGGCGTGGCGTTGGCCAGGCCGACCGCCTCGTCCACGGTGTCGTAGGGGACGACCGCCGCGGCGGGGCCGAAGATCTCGTCGGTGAGGTCGGTGCCGGTGATCAGTGTGGGAGCCAGGAAGTTGCCGTCCTCCGGCACGGTCCCGTACGACACGGCCCGGCCCCCCGCGGCGGCGATCGCGTCGCGGACCCGTCGCAGATGAGCGGAGTGGATCAGCGGGCCGAAGTCCGTCTCCTCCTCCAGCGGGGGACCGGCGCGCAGCGCGCGCAGCCGCTCACCGACGGCCTCGACGAGTTCGCCGAGGCGGTCGCGGGGCACGATGAGGCGGCCCAGTGCCCGGCACCACTGGCCGTTGAGCGTGGTGAGCAGGTCGGCCGCGGCCCGGGCGGCGGTCTCGGTGCCGGCGTCGGGCAGGACCACCAGGGGGTTGTTGCCGCCGATGCCGATCGGGACAGGGAGCACGCCCAGGGCCGCGGTGACGGCGTCGACGCCCCTGGCGGCCTGGAAGTAGAGGGCGACCAGCAGGATCAGCGC
>NZ_JBEXUE010000108.1:0-24894 GCF_040614275.1 Streptosporangium sp. NPDC006013 | reverse complement strand
TTCCGGCATGAGACGCCGCGGCGGTCTCTCTAGGCGGCTTTCTAGTACGCGAGAGAGTGTCGGACGGCGGATGGGACACGCGAAGGGAAGGTGTTTGCCCGATCTTCTTGATCTACGGGAGATTCGGCGAGGGTCCGGTTACGACCGGCGAATCGCCCATGCGTGGAGACGGTGTGAAAATCACCCCGTCATGGGGTTTCAGATCACCACTTCGGGATCAGTAGATCAGTACCAGCCCCGCGAGCCGAAGTGCGCCCACGCCCGGCACGGTGATCCGTAGCGTTGCTTGATGTATCCGAGTCCCCATCTGATCTGTGTCCTGGGGTTGGTGCGCCAGTCGCGGCCGGCGCTGGCCATCTTGCCCGCGGGCAGTGCCTGCGGGATTCCGTAAGCCCCCGAGTAGCGGTTGCGGGCGCGGTGGTTCCAGTTGCTCTCCCTGGTCCAGAGCCTGCTGAGGCAGTTGAACTGGGCTCTGCTCCAGCCGTGCGCGGCCACCATCGGCCTGGCGACGGCCTGGTTGCCCGTTCTCGCCGAGGACGCCTGGGCGACCGTGGTGGTGGTGCCGAGGGTGAGCGCCGAGGCGATCATCAGCACACCGGTACGGCGTAGCGTCGACATGGGACTCCCTTGTGCCTTGGGGTTGAGGGACGGCCGCCACGATGCCCGGCGATCCGCGGCCGGGCCAGTCGACAGTGCCTGTCAGGAGCCATGTCAAAGATCGGTAAGAAAACGATCAAAGCCTTGGTGAGGGGGGCGTCGTCTCACCTGTGGCCTCTGTCACATTTCACTTTATGGACGACATAACTCTCAAATGTGACAGGGGGATTAGGGTGCGGAGCATGGGAATCCGTGATACCGCCATCCACACTCTTTCCGACGTGCCCACCACCCTGGCCGAGCTGGCCGGAGAGCGGGCGGTCCTCGTCGTCAACGTCGCCTCCAAATGTGGCCTGACCCCCCAGTACGCCGCTCTCGTCGACCTCCAGCGGACCTACGGCGACCGGGGCTTCACGGTCGTGGGAGTGCCCTGTAACCAGTTCTACGGACAGGAGCCGGGCACCGCGGAGGAGATCCAGGAGTTCTGCTCCACCACCTACGGCGTCGACTTCCCGCTCCTCGCCAAGAGCGAGGTCAACGGCGAGGGCCGGCACCCGCTCTACGACCTGCTCACCCAGACCTCCGACGGCGAGGGCAAGGCCGGCGACGTCGAGTGGAACTTCGAGAAGTTCCTCGTCTCGAAGGACGGGGAGGTGCTCGCCAGGTTCCGGCCGCGCGTCCTGCCCGACGACCCCGCGGTCATCGAGGCGATCGAGAGGTCCCTCTAGCCGCGCAGCTGCCCCTGACGATCAGCTCGGTGGGCAGCAGCACCCCGCGCGGCCGCCTGGTACCGCCGCGCAGCACCAGTTCGGCGGCGCGGTAGCCGATGTCCTGGGCCGGCTGGGCGATCACCGTCAGCGGCGGTGAGCACAGCTCCGCCCAGGGCACGTCGTCGAACATGATCAGAGACAGGTCCCTGGGGATGCGCAGGTCCAGCTCCCTGGCCGCCAGCACCGCCGCCTCGCCCAGCAGGTTTCCCCCCGCCAGCACCGCGGTCAGGTCGGGCCGGTGCTGGAAGAGCCCGGCCGCGGCGGCGTACGCGGAGTCGCGGCTGCCACGGGCGACGACGACCAACTCCTCGTCGACAAGGGGTCCGAGCGCCTGCCGGAAGAAGGACAGGCGCTGTTCCTGCCCGGGGCCGCCCAGGTAGGCGATACGGCGGTGCCCCAGCCCCTTCAGGTAGTCGACCGCGGTCCTGATCCCCGCGCGGTCGTCGGCCAGCACCGCGGGGATGTCGTCGTGCCCGGGGGAGAGCCGGTGCGCGAACACGGTGGTCAGCCCGGCCCGCAGGGTCGGCGCCCAGCCGTCGCCGTCACCGGAGGGGACCGCGATCACCCGGTCCACGCCCTGTTCGAGCAGCGTGCCGATCAGCTCGGCCTCACGCTCGGGATCGTCGCCGGTGGCGCCCAGGATCACCGGCTCTCCCGCCGAGCGCGCGCAGGTGAGCACGCCGTCGGCCAGGCGGCCGTAGAAGGTGTCGGTGATGTCGGGCAGCAGCAGCCCGATCCCGCCCGAGCGCCGCTGGCGCAGGTTGCGCCCGAGCGCGCTGGGCCGGTAGTCGAGCTGGGCCGCGACGTTCAGCACCCGTTCCCTGGTCTCGGGACTCGCCGATCCGCCGGACAGAACCCGGGACACCGTGGCGACCCCCACCCCGGCCGCCTCGGCGACATCCTTGATCGTCGTACGACGCATGTTCATGGAAACGATTCCATCATGCTTTCCGTGTTCGATCCAGCGCGAAGCGATAACGGCTGCCCTGTTGACAGGCCAGAACCGGTCATCCTCTTGACAGGGATATCCGTTTCCGGTGAGATGCATGAAAACGTATCCAATATCGGGTGAACACGGGGTTGCCCGAGGCGCTAAGGACTTCCATGGCATCCATCGTTCTCAGCAAAGTCGACAAGATCTACGCGGGCGGCGTCAAAGCCGTGAACGGCCTCGACCTTGAGATCAAGGACGGGGAGTTCATGGTGCTGGTCGGGCCGTCCGGCTGCGGCAAGTCCACCGCCCTGCGCATGATCGCCGGGCTCGAGGACATCAGCGGAGGCGAGATCGCCATCGGCGACCGGGTGGTCAACCACCTGCCTCCGAAGGACCGCGACATCGCCATGGTCTTCCAGAACTACGCGCTCTACCCGCACATGACCGTCGAGGAGAACCTCGCCTTCGGTCTGAAGCTCCGCAAGATGCCCAAGGCGGAGATCGCCAAGCGCGTCAACGAGGCCGCCAAGATGCTCGGCCTCGACCAGTACCTCAAGCGCAAGCCCGCCGCCCTCTCCGGTGGCCAGCGCCAGCGTGTCGCCATGGGCCGCGCCATCGTGCGTGAGCCGCAGGCCTTCCTCATGGACGAGCCGCTCTCCAACCTGGACGCCAAGCTCCGCGTCTCCATGCGGGCCTCCCTCAACACCCTGCACGAGCGCCTGGGCGTGACGACCGTCTACGTCACCCACGACCAGGTCGAGGCCATGACCCTCGGCGACCGCGTCTGCGTGCTCCGCGACGGCCTGCTCCAGCAGGTCGACACCCCGCAGAACCTCTTCGACAAGCCGGTCAACCTGTTCGTCGCCGGCTTCATGGGCTCCCCGTCGATGAACTTCGTCAACGCCGAGCTGGTGCGCGGCGACGGCGGCGCGGCCGTCGCCTTCGCGGGCTTCAACCTGCCGGTGCCGAACGAGACCTTCACCGAGAAGCGCGGCCTCGACCAGTACTTCGGCAAGAAGATCATCCTGGGCATCCGCCCCTCCGACTTCGAGGACTCGGTCGCCGCCAACGGCGCCTCGGGCGGCTGGACCCGCCTGCAGGTCCGCGCCGAGGTCACCGAGGAGCTGGGCTCCGAGATCAACGTGCTCTTCCTGATCGACGCCCCGCCCGTCCAGCACCAGGACACCGTGGCCGCCGCCGACGCCGACGGCGACGAGGAGGCGACGCTGCCGCTGGTGGGCGACAAGTCGCTGTGGACCGCCCGGGTCAACTCCCGCAGCCACGTCCGCCCCGGTCAGAGCGTCGAGCTGGTCGTCGACACGCACAACCTGCACTTCTTCGACCCGGTCTCGGGTCTGGCGATCGGCCACGAGGCCAACGCCCGCGTCTGATCGGCCCGGCGGGCCTCAGGGGCCGTCCTCGACCACCCTCGCAGGCCGGAAAGGGCCCGCGCCACGACCCCCTCCCGTGGCGCGGGCCCTTTCTGTCGGCAGTGTCAGGCCGGTGTCGTCAGGCCGGTGTCGTCAGGCCGGTGTGGTCATGTCAGTGGTGTCAGGTCAGCGGCGGCCGAACCGGCGGGAGACCAGGGCGATCACGTTGGCCGGAAGCAACCTGCTGACCCCGACGATGGCCTTGTAGCGAAGGTCGGGGACGCTCACCAGCACACCGCGGGCCAGATCGCGCATGGCCTCGCGGGCGACGTTGTCCGCCGACAGCCACAGGAAGCCGGGGATGCCCGACTTGTCTATCGAGGCGCGCTCGTGGAACTCGGTGTGCACGAAACCCGGGCACAGGGCCATCACCCGCACGCGGCTGCCGGTCAGCTCCACGGCCATGGACTCGCTGAAGTTGACCACCCACGCCTTGGAGGCGCTGTAGGAGCCCCCGGGCAAGAACGCCGCCACCGACGCCACATTGATCACCGCGCCTCGGTCCCGCTCCCTCATGCCCGGCAGCGCGGCCAGCGTCAGCCGCAGCACCGCCTCGCAGTGCAGCTTGAGCATCCGCACCTCCTCCTCCACGGGGACGTCGAGAAAGTGGCCCCGATGGCCGAAGCCCGCGTTGTTGACCAGCAGGTCGACCCCCTCGCGGAGCCGTCGTTCCACCGCCTCCAGACCCTCCTCGGTCGCCAGGTCGGCGGTGAGCACCTCGCTGCTCACCCCGTAGCGCAGGCGTAGCTCCTCGGCGACCGAGGTGAGGCGTTTCTCGTCGCGGGCGACCAGGACGAGTGAGAATCCGTCGGCGGCCAGACGGCGGGCGAAGGCGGCGCCGATGCCGGCCGTCGCCCCGGTGATCAATGCGGTTGGCATACCCGCAGTCTAGGGACGACACGCTGGGGGAGGGGCGGGCGAACGCCCCGGGGCTTCCGGCCGGTGGTCGTGTCGACCCGTGATCGTCAAAGGGCGGAGAACAGTTGGCGATCTTTCGGTAAGTGTCACGAGGCGGCGAGCCCGTTCCCGGCGAGGTTGCATATAACGGGTTCCAGGGACATGTCGCCCGCATTCCGGGTGTCGTTTCCGCAGCTTGAAATGCCGCCACCGGGGAGCTTGAAATGGCTGGAAAGTGTTTGGGACCCACCGCCTTGGCGGTGGCCGCCGGGGCCGTACTGGCCTTCGGAATATCGACTGCGGCCTCCGCCGCGACTTTGACCACCGTGACCGGTCTGTCCGCGCCGGCGGTCCAGCCGGTGCCGTACCCACCGCGTCCCGCGGAGCAGGTCAACGCGATCGCCCAGGACCAGGTCAACACGATCGACCAGAACCAGAAGCAGGGAAACCACATCCGCCTGGAAAACCGCAGGAGGCATCACCATCGTAACTGTGCGGAGGGCTGCCGTAACTGCGGGGGGAACTGCCGCGGTGGCGGCTGTGGGAGAAGCGGGAGAAGCTGCAGGCCGCGCGCGGTAGCGGGGAAGCAGTTGCCGTTCACGGGAGCACCCATGGGGTCGATGGCCGCGCTCGGCGGTGGCCTGCTGGCCATGGGAGCGACCGGCACGCTGATCTCGGTACGGCGCCGTCGATCTGCCAGTGCCGAGTAGGCGACGACGCCGGATAGTCGTGGTGGGCCTGCTGGTCCCCGCAGCCCTGGGGCTGGCGGGGGGCTGGTCGGTCCACCTCGGCATGCGCGTGCGCGATCACCTGGAGGCGGCCAGGGGCGCGCTGGTCCAGTTGCGCGCGGTGGTGGGCGCGGGCGATCCGCGCCCGCTGACCGAGGCGCTGGCCGAGGCCCGGCGGCACGCGGTCGAGGCCCGGCGGCTCACCGAGGGCCCGGACTGGTGGGTGATCGCGCACACCCCGATCGTGGGGAACGCCGCGACCACCGTGCGCGGTCTCGCCGGGGCCACCGCCGAGCTGACCGATGTGCTCGCCGGCGTGCGGGAGGCAGCCGACCCGCTCCTGACGATCAGGACGCGCTCCCCGGGCGACCTGCGGCATCAACTGGTCGCGCTCGACGCCGCGACGCCGGCCCTGGACGACGGCGTCACCCGTCTCGGGCGGGTGCTCGCCCACCTGGCGGCCGCCCCGGACAGCACCGGCCTGGGCAGGCTGGACGAGGCGCGTGACACGGCGCTGGGCGAGATCGGCCGGCTGCGTGGCCTGCTCCGTGACGCGGCGGACGCGGCCGCCCTGCTACCCCCGATGCTCGGCCGCGACGGTCCCCGCCGCTACTTCCTGGCGTTCCAGACCAACGCCGAGGCGCGAGGCACCGGGGGGCTGGTCGGGGCCTTCGGCATCCTGCGAGCCGACCGCGGCAGGGTCTCCGTCGAGCGCCTCTCCGCCAACAACGGCCTGGCCGCGAGTCCGGTCCCCGTCGCCGACCACGGCCAGGACTTCCTCGGGCGCTACGGAACGAGCGCGACCAGGATGCTCTCCGTCTCCAACCTCTCCCCGCACTTCCCGTATGCCGCGGCCACCTGGACGGGGCTGTGGGAGCGACAGGCCGGCGGGCGGCTGGACGGCGCCATCGCCACCGACCCGGTGGGCCTCGCCCACCTGCTGAGGGTGATCGGGCCGGTCTCTCTCCCCGGCGGGAGCGAGGTCACCGCCGAGAACGTCGTCGACCTCACCGAGCGGGAGGCCTACGCCCGCTACCCCGACCCTGCGGCACGCAAGCGGTTCCTCATCGAGATCGCCGGTGCCGTCAGCGAGGCGCTGCCCACGTCCCTCGTCGACCCCACCAGGCTGCTGCCCGCGCTGTCCGGCATGGTGAGCGAGCGGCGGATCCAGATCTGGAGCCGCCACGAGGCCGAGCAGCGGCGGCTGGCGCGTACCCCGGTCGGCGGTGTGCTGCCGTCGAGCCCGGGCCCGTTCGCGGGACTGGTGGTCAACAACTCCGCCGGAGGCAAGCTCGACTACTACCTGGAGCGCTCCCTCGACTACGAGCTGGGCCCCTGCCGGGGCGGGCTGCGCTCCTCGACGGTGCGGATCCGGCTCACCAACGACGTTCCGGGAGGGACGCTGCCCTCCTACGTCACCGGCCGGCTCGACTCCCCGCGAAGCGGCCACACTCCCGGTTCCAACCTGCTGTGGGTGTCGCTGTACGGCGGACTCAGCGCGAGGATGACCGCGGTCCGCCTCGACGGTGACCAGGTGAAGGTGATCAGGGAGACCGAACGCTCCCACCCCGTCTACTCGGCCCTGCTGGAGTTCGCCCCGGGGCAGTCCAGGAGGCTGGAGTTCGACTTCACCGAACTCGCCTCCGACGATCCGCCACTGGTCCCGGTGCAGCCGCTGGTCCGTCCTCAGCGGACTCGCGTCACCCAGGACCCGCGGGGTTGCGCCTTCTGACGCCGAACTCCCCGGTGGGACGGCGGGTGGACCCGCCCGGCACCTGTCCTCGCGCGGTGTCGGCGCTCCGTATCGGCAGAAAAGAGCAAAGAGGCGCGTGCCACGGGCGGTGGCGTACCGCGGGCGATCTACCCTCGCGCCATGAGGGCTTCACCGGGAACCGATGGGATCGCACAGCATCCCGTGACTGTGGAAGGCGCCGGAGCACCGGGCGGTAGCGAAGGCGTCCCGGCCGGGCACGAGAGCTGCGGGCAGCGCTGCTGGCGGGAGACAGGGGAGGCGCGGGTGCCGCGGGACGGTGCCCGCTTCCGCATCCTCTTCGTGTGCACCGGCAACGTCTGCCGCTCCCCGATGGCCGAGCGGCTGACCCGCTCCGCCATCGGGCCGTGCCCTGCGGTCCAGGTGATCAGCGCGGGCACCCACGCCGAACCGGGGCGGGAGATGACCGAGCATGCCCGGCGGGTCCTGGTACGGTTCGGCGGCGATCCGGCCGGCTTCGGCTCCCGCCCGCTCAGCCCCGAGCTGGTGGCCGCCGCGGACCTCGTACTGACGGCCACCTGCACGCACCGCGCGGAATCGGTGGCCATGCACCTCGCGGCGGCCACCCGGACCTTCACCATCACCGAGTTCGGCACGCTGGCGCGGGCCGTGTCGCCCGAGGAGATCGTCCGGCACCGGGAGCCCGCACGGCGGGCCCGCGCACTGGTCGACGAGACGCGGGCGCTGCGCGGGCTGGTCCGGGTCGACCGGTTCGACATCGCCGACCCGTACGGGCGATCCCGGCTGGTCTATCAGATGGTGGGACGGCGCATCGCGAGAGCGCTCGCCGTCCCACTCCGGTTGCTCACACACTGACCGGGTTCTTGGCCGGTTTCTTGGCCTCAGCCTCGTAGCCGTACCCGTAGTTGTAGCCGTAGTACGTGCCGCTACGGGCTGGGACGAAGTTCAGGACGGTCCCTACCACGCGGGCGTTGATCGACGACAGCAGTTCCGAGGCGCGGGCCATCTGTTCCTGGCGGGTCTTGCCGTACCGGGCGACGAGCAACGCGCCGTCGCAGAGCGCGGCGATCGCCGCCGCGTCGGTAATGGGCAGCAGCGGTGGCGCGTCGATGATCACCATGTCGTACGCCGCAGTGAGCTGGGCGAGCACCTCACGCATCCCGCCCGAGCCGAGCAGCTCGCTCGGGTTGGGTGGGATCTGGCCGCTCGGCAGGACGGACAGACCGGTCTCGCCCCAGACCTGGATGACCTCGTCCAGGCGTGCCCTGTCGATCAGCACGTCCGTCAGGCCGGTCGTCCCCTCGATGCCGAGGTAGCGGGGAATGCTGGGACGGCGCAGGTCGCCGTCCACCAGGACGACCCGCCAGCCGGCCTGGGCCAGCGTGATCGCCAGGTTGGCGGAGGTCGAGGACTTCCCCTCGCCCGGCAGGCAGCTGGTGACCACGAGCGACTTCGGCTGCCGGTCGACGCCGATGAACTGCAGGTTGGTCCGGAGCGCGCGGAACGCCTCGGATCTGGACGACCGGCCGTGGTTGCGCAGGATCAGGGGGTAGTGCCGCGCGTCCCGCTCGTAGCCGATGACCCCGAGGGTCGAGCTCCCCGACGCCTCCTGGAGTGCCTGGGAGGACTTGATGGTCGTGTCCAGACGGTCGCGGAGGATGATCACGGCCATGGCGGAGAGCAGTGCGGCCAGCACGGCGACCACCAGGTTGGTCAGCGGCTTGGGGCTGACGGGCTCCAGCGGGACGTCGGCCTTGTCCACTATCGTGATCTTGACGGTGGGGAGGCTGCGAGGGGCGGGCCTCTCGATCTGATCGATCAGCTCGGTGAACCGGGCCCCCAGGTCATTGGCCAGCCGGGCGGCCCGTTCGGGGTCGGTGTCGGTGACCGTGGCACGCAGAAACACAGTGCCGGGAACGGCCGCGGCGGTGATGTTCTCCTGGAGGTGCCCGATGTCCTCGTCCTTGACGATCTGGCCGACCACCCGGCGGCTGGACAGCAGGTTGGCATAGGACTGTACCCGCTGGGCCGACAGCATGCCTGCCTGGTAGGCGGTGGAGAGGCTGCCCTCCCTGTCGTAGCCCGACACCAGCATGGAGATCGTCGCGACGTATTTCGGCGGTGTGTTCGCCGTGACGGCGAGCGCCGCGCCCACCGCCAGGGTCACCGAGAGGAGGATGAGCAGCCAGTTCCTACGCGTTAGCCGTACGTAGTAGAGCAGATCCACGGGGTCAACGCCGCCTTTCACGGATTTTCTGAGGGGTCTTGGGACGCTGGACCGGCGAGTCGACGCTCACACCGCGCAGCAGACCGATGAGAACGACGGCGATCACACTCGCGACGACCAACGCGATGAGCGGTGACAGCCAGTCCAGGACCATCGCCAGGCAGAGGGCACCGGTGATCGTCGTGATCGTGCCCAGTGTGGTGGCGACCGTACGGGTTCCCAGACCCGTGCGGCGTAGCCGGTGCGACACGTGGTCGGTGCCGCCCTGCAACGGTGAGCGGTTCGTCAGTATGCGGGAGAGGAAGACCACGCAGGTGTCGACGGTCGCGACGAAGGTCGGCAGGAGCAATCCGGCGATCGTCTCGTCCGGCGGCCGTCCCGTGACCAGGACGGTCGCCGAGCAGGCCAGCGTGAATCCGAGGAACAGCGATCCGGAGTCGCCCATGAACATTCTCGCGGGTGCCCAGTTGTGCGGCAGGAAGCCCAGAGACGCGCAGGTGAGCGCGGCCAGCAGCACCGCGAGCGCGATATGGCCCTGAACCAGGGCCGTGGCCGCGAGGAGACCGGCGGTCACGGCGGCGACGGTTCCCAGCGCGCCGTCCATGTTGTCCAGCAGGTTGAAGGAGTTCGTCATCACGACGACCCACACCACGGTGAGGGCGCCGTCCAGCCAGGTACCGGTCAGAGGTGCCTGGACGCCGGAGAGCACCACCCCGATCGCCACCACGGTCTCCACGGCCAACCTGGTGGCCGCGGGTAGGGGTGCGATGTCGTCGATCAGTCCGAGGACGCACACCGCGGTGGCGGCCAGCAGGATCGCGGTGATCTGCAGGTCGGCGAAGCCGAGTGCGATCGCGGTGGGTACGGCCGTGCCCACCGCGATCGCGATACCGCCGAGGTAAGGGGTCGGGCGGGTGTGGGCCCTGTGCCCGCTGGGACGGTCGACGAGATCCCAGCGCAGCGCCAGGCGCCTCAGTGGTACGGCGACTGTCACGGTGAGGATGCAGGCGGTGCCCGCGGTGAGGGCGATCGTCCCGCTCACCGGGGGAGCACCACCGGATCGCCGGAGAACTCTCCGATGATCTCGGTGAGGATGTTGTCGAGAGAGCGCTGCGGAACCCAGCCGGTGAGCGCGTGGAGCTTCGCGGTGTCCGGAACCCTGCGGGTCATGTCCTCGAATCCCCGCTCGTAGGCCTCGGAGTAGGGGATGAGGTCGACCCCGGAGGTGGATCCGGTGAGCTCGATGATGACTTTCGCCAGCTCCATGATGCTGACCTCTTCGGCGGAGCCGATGTTGAACGTCTCACCGACGGCCGCGTCCTCGTCGAGTAGCCGGAGCAGCGCGTCGACCACGTCCGCGACGTGCGCGAAGCAGCGAGTCTGGGTCCCGTCGCCGAAGACCGTCAGCGGTGTGGCCGACAGGGCCTGCCGGACGAGGCTCGGGATCACCATGCCGTAGGTCGGGCTCTGCCGGGGGCCCACGGTGTTGAACAACCGGACGATGATCGTCGGTAGGTCACGCTCCCTGTGATAGGCGTTGGCGAGGATCTCGTCGACGGCCTTGGCGGTGCTGTAGGCCCAGCGGACCACCGCGGGGCTGCCGAGAATGCGGTCGGCGTCCTCGCGTAGCGCGTCGGAGGAGTTCTTGCCGTAGATCTCGCTCGTACTGGTGATCAGGATCTTCTTCCGGTACCGGTGCGCGGCCTCGATGACGATCTCCGAGCCCCGGATGTTGGTCGTCAGCGACCGCAGCGGTTGCTCGACGATCAGCTTGACGCCGACCGCGGCCGCCATGTGGACGACGACGTCGCACCGGTGGACCAGCTCGTCGACCATGAGTTCGTCCAGGACCGAACCGTGTACGAAACGCAGGTCCGGGTGGGGCCGTAGGTTCTCCAGACGGCCCGTCGAGAGGTTGTCCAGGACGACGACGGAATCACCGCGGGCGAGCAGTGCGTCGGCCAGATGCGATCCGATGAATCCGCTGCCGCCCGTTATCAGATAGTTGGTTCTTGGTGCCGTGCTCACGGGTTCTCCTCGTCACGTGTTTGGAGAGATCTCTGTTGGCGGGAGGAGGCGGTGGTTCACGCGTACGTGCCGAGCGTCGACTCGATGCCCGGAACCTGGGTTGTCTCGAACCAGCCCACCGTTGCGCGGAGCCCGTCCTCAAGCGGGACGGGACACACATCGGGGAACAGTTCGAGCAGAAGGTGGGGAGAGGCCTGTGACTGCCGGATGTCGCCCGCCCTCGGCGGCAGGTGAGCCGACTCGACCGGGCGGCCGAGGACCTCGGCGAGGACGTCTATCAGGTGCCGGAGGGAGGCCGTGGCCCCGAACGCCAGGTTCACCGGCTTCATGCTCGTCACCCGGCGGACGGCCGCGTCGGCGATGACCCGCGTCACCGACTCCACGTAGGTGAAGTCCCGTGTCTGCAGACCGTCGCCGTGCAGCGGCACCGGCTCGCCCCGCAGCGCCGCCGAGACGAACGCCGGGATCACGGCAGCGTAGGCGTGGCCGGCGGTCTGCAGCGGGCCGTAGACGTTGAAGAAGCGGAACGGCAGCACCGGCAGCCCGAAACTGTGCGCGTAGGCCAGGGCGTAGGACTCCGTGGCGAGCTTGCTGGCCCCGTACGGGCTGAGCGGCCGGGTCGGCAGGTCCTCGTGCTTGCGCGGTTCCGGACGGTCGCCGTACACCGACGAGGAGGAGGCGAGGATCACGTGCGGCCTGTTCGCGCGGCACGCCTCGAGCACGTGGAGGGTGCCCGTAGCGTTGACGGAGTGCGAGGCCAGCGGGTCGAGGAGCGAGCGGGGCACCGACGGGCGGGCGGCGAGGTGGACGACGGTGGCGACGTCCGCGACGAGGCCGGCCAGGAGATCCCGGTCCAGGATGCTGCCCATCACGAAGTCAACCTCGACACCATCGAGGTTGGTGAGATCTCCGCTGCTCAGGTCGTCCAGCACCCTGATGTTCTCGACTTCGGGCCGAGCCGCGAGCGCACGGCACAGATTCGCACCGATGAACCCAGCTCCGCCGGTCACCAAGACTCTCACTTGTTCATTCCCCCCATGATTCCTGTTGTGACAAGGCGATTGCGGCGTTCCGCGCCCAGCGATCGATAAAGGGCTTCGGTGTCTGCGACGAGGCGCTCCACGTTGAAGGAGGCACCGGTCCATTGGCGGGCCGCCTCGCCCATCCGGCACGCGAGCACGGGATCGGAGAGCAGCTTCACGGTGTATCGCGCCAGCTCCTCGGCGTCGGCACCGGCCAGCAGGCCGGTGCGCCCGTCCTGGACGATCTCGGCGACGCTTCCGACCCGCGTGGAGACGGCCGGGGTTCCGGCCATCCCGGCCTCGACGAGGGTGAGGGGCGTGCCCTCGTTGTCGGAGGTCAGCAGGACCACGTCGGCGGCGGAGTACACCGTCTCCACATCCTTTCTCCAGCCGAGCAGGTGAAAGGCGTGCCGGATCGGCTCGATGTCCCGCTCGACCTGCTCGCGCAGCTCGCCGCCGCCGCAGACGACGAAGCGGCAGTCCGGCATCTGCCGGAGCACGGAGCGGGCCGTGGCGACGAACCGGTCGGGCCGCTTCACCCGGGTGAGCCGGCCCACGTATGCCACGACGGGCGCGTCGAGGGGCAGGCCCAGGGCGACACGGGCGGCCCCGCGGTCGGGGACCGGGCCGAGCCGTACGCCAGGGGCGATCACCACGTACTGCTCCGGACGCCCGATCCGGGCTTCGAGCAGCTCGTCGCGGACGCGGGAGCCGACGGTCACCAGCCGGTCGGTCATGGAGGCGAGGATCCGCTCCGACCGCACGTAGAGGGCACGCTTCGGCCGCGTGAAGTAGCCGTTGAGGAGATGCCCGTGGAACACATGGATCCGGGCCGCACCGACACCGGACAGGCAGGCCGCCAAGCGCCCGAGGACACCCGCCTTCGCGGTTCTGGTGTGGACGACATGCGGCCGGAAATCGCGCATGGCCCTTGTCAACCGGATGAGGGCGAGGTAGTCGTCGGAGGGTTTGATCGACCTGCCGAGACTCGGAATCAGGTGAACGCGCGCCCCCGGGCCCTTCAGGTTGAGGTGGTCGCCCTCATCGGCGTCGACATGGCCCGTGTAGAGGCGGTGGTCGAACTCCTTCAGTTCCAGCCCTTCGGACAGCCCCGATACCTGGGTAGCGGGGCCCCCCACGTTCATCCGGGCGATGATCTCCATGACACGAATTCGACCGTCCGGTTTCATGCGGGCTCCTCGGTGATGGCCTGTTCACGTCGGAGAAACTAGCTCAGGGATCGATCTGTCCCACTGATGCCGTCACAGTGGCGGCAAAGAGTTTCCATATTCCCTACCGGTACATGATCTAGCCGGTTCGCTCGCAATCATTCCTGGCAAAATATTTAGAAGTAGCAAAAATAGGATATAATTCTGTGTTTAATATTATGATGGTCCGCTTGTACCCCTGTACTACATTTGTAGATCGTTAACTGATTTGTCGGCGTGACTGTGGGTTGATGGGCAATGGTCTGCGAGTGACCTTATGTCTCACCTACGATCTCGTCGTGTCCTGGGATGCCGAACTCGCGGCGCTGACTGCGCGGATCGCCGATCCGTTGTTCAAGCGGCCCGAACCTAAGGCGACGTTCGCGGACCTGGTGCGAGGCCTGCTGGCCGATGTGCCGCGCAAGAACTCCTGGCAGCCGGCCGACCACCTCGGGCACCAGACGGCCAACCGGATCGAGTGGCTGCTGTCGAGGGCACCCTGGGATGCCGACGCGCTGCGTGATGCGGTTCGGGCATACGTGATCGAGCACCTGGGCCTCCCCGATGGGGTACTGATCGCCGACGACACCCAGGCGATCAAGAAGGGCGACAAGTCGGTCGGGGTGGCCCGCCAATACTGCGGACTGACCGGCCAGATCGAGAACTACCAGGTGATGCCGATACCAGGTCCGTAAATGGGACGGCTGGCACCGGCACGTCACCACCGTCATGCTCGCCCTGGCCTTCCTCGCCGTCAGCCACGCTCACCTCGATGACCGGCCCCGCCTCGAACAGGCACCTCCCGTCATCAGCGCCGGGCCGAACCAGGGAAAAGACCATCGTCTCCCGGAGCGCCCGAGCTGACCCCGGTCCGGCTGATCCGGCCCTCCCTCGCCGAGATCCGCCGCGTCCTGGCCCGGATCCTCATCCCCGCGGCCAATGCCATCAGTCCTGGCCTGGTCCTTCTTCCGGCAGGCCCATCAAACCCGCGCCCTGATCAGCCACTACCACCGACGAGGAGATCCGCTCCCTCAAGATCTACGGATGTAGTACCTGTGTCGGTGGACCTGGCAGGGCCGACCTGAATTGATGAGCTCGCCGGGAAAACCATGCTCAAGCGCGCCGGCACAGGGCTGGCCCAGCTCAACTGTCTTGATTCTTTAAGAGGGGCTGGCTCCGGTCCAACGTGAAGACTCACATAAAGGAGTGGCAAGGACATTGCTGAGCGCGGGTGTTTTAGACCCCCTTGAGGCGCTCGCGTCGCGAGGCTTGTCCACATGGTCAACGCCTCGTCGCCCCAGGGTTCTGTGTCGAGCCCAGTCGAACCGATAAAAGACGTTCAAACGACTGGACTTCCACTCGAAGGAAGACATTCCGCTCGACATCGAACGCTGAAGCGTTTTTCGGCGTTGCTGCCGACTGCGTTGGTGGCCGCTTTCGCGATGGCCGTGCTGAGTTTTTACGGCGTATCCGTGTCGGATATGGCATTCTTCGGTGTCTATGTCGTTCTATGCCTGGCGTTTCCAGGCCTGCTACTGATCCGGGCGCTGTACAGCGGTGACCGCACGCTGGCGGAGGAGATCGCACTCGGATTGGCGCTCGGCTACGCCATAGAAGTGATCACCTATATCATCGCCCGGGCTCTTGGGGCGCCACTGTTCGTCCTGGCATGGCCGATCATCACGTATGTGACCTTCCTCGTGGTTCCTCGACTGCGGAAACATTGGGCGAGTGCGTCTCATACGCGTGCGCCGATCTGGTGGTCATGGTCTCTCGCGCTGATCGTTGCGTCTTTGATCGTCTGGAGTGCCCTCACCTTCTTTAGGTATGCCCTCACCTGGCCGGAAATCGGTGGATCTAACACCGATATGCCGTTCCACCTGGCCCTCATCGGAGAGGTGAGGCACCATATGCCGCCCACGGACCCTATGGTCGTCGGTGAACCCCTCCTGTATCACTGGTTTGTCTACGCCCACTTCGCGGCGGCAAGCTGGGTGACCGGAGTTGAGCCGCTGGTGCTGCTGTTCCGGCTGGCCATGTTGCCCATGCTGGCCGGACTCGCCGTCGTCCTGGGGATGATCGGCAGGCGTGTCACAGGTTCGTGGGCGGGAGCCCTGCTGACTGTTGGGGGAACGTTCTTCATCGTGGCTCCGAGCCTGTATCTGGGCCCGAGCGTTGGGGTGTTCACGTGGAAAGTTCAGTCATGGACAAGCCCATCCCAGACATTCGGGGCCCTCATATTCGCCCCGATCGTCCTTCTTCTGCTCGACCTTCTTGGACGTCGGCGGCGAAGTGCTGGTAAGTGGCTTCTGCTAGGCATTTTTCTCGTGGTGGTCATGGGGGCCAAGGCCATATACCTCCCCCTGCTCGCCGTGGGGTTGGTGACGGTGGGCGTGGTCGAGACGATCAGGCGACGCCGGCCGCCTTGGCCTACGCTCGCCGCACTAGGAATGACCGTGGCATGTCTCCTTTTTGCTCATTTCGTGCTGTTCGGCCGAGCGCAGCAAGGAATGGTGGTCGATCCTTTCGCCCTCATGCGCGTCACCTGGAGAGAGCTAACCGGTCTAGAGGAAACGGCCGAGCCGGCGTCGACTGCGGTGCTTGGTACCGTACTCCTGTACGTACTGTGCTGGGTCATTACATGGTGTGGAATTCTTGGGCTACTGAGCCGGCCGCGGTTGCTCATGAAACCCGGAGTGGCCCTCATGCTTGGCATGGGCGCTGCGAGTATCGGCGTGTTGCTTCTATTCGGGCATTGCTCTATGAGCCAGATCTACTTTCTTGGAGGAGCCTATCCCTATGTGATGGCTGTCACCGCCTACGGGCTCATTGTCATCAGGCGGCGAGCACGGGTATCACCCAGGCAGATAACTGTCGCGGTTGCTGCAGGGGTGTTGGCCGCCTCTTTGATCCGTATCCTCTGTGGCGTCAAGGTCCCGTTGGATCCAGGCCAGGTGGACACCGTCCTGTATCGGCCGTACATAGTGCTGCTGGCCGTCACCGCCCTGGTCGCGGTCGCCCTGTTCCTCAAGGGGCGGCGCGGGATTCACCTCTGGGCCTTCATGATCTTCATGATCGCGGCTGTAGGCCTTCCCGCGGCCTGGGGCACACGTGCCCTTTCGCTCGTTGGTAACGATGTGGAGAACGTCGACCGGCAGGGGAGTCGTTGGGTTCCGGTCAGTGAGATCCCGCGAGGCGCCCTCACCGCAGCGCGATGGTTGCGCACCCACTCCGATCCAGACGACACGGTCGCCACGAACGCACATTGCCGCTGGGGGCATGAGAGTCCGTGCGACAGCCGCCATTTCTGGGTGGCCGCACTGACCGAACGGCGCGTGCTGGTCGAGGGGTGGTCGTACACGACAATGAATCTGAGCCGCTGGCGCCTGGGTCAGTCGTTTCAGAACATTCCGTTCTGGGATGCCGAGCGAATCCGGTCAAACGACGTGGCCTTTCAATCTCCCTCGCAGGCTGCGATCCAGCGTCTGAGAGAACGTTTCGGAGTGCGCTGGCTCTTCGTCGACGAGAGTCGTCTGAATTCCATCTCGAGGATTGAGGACTTCGCGAGACTCCGGTTCCGTTCCGATGATTACGCCGTTTACTCGATTTCGGACGGCTCTAGTTCGTGATCACACCAGAGATTACTCGACGCCCGCTGAGAAATGCGAACGGTACATGTCGCAGTGCGCTGTTGTTTCACTGCGACCATGAGCATGGCGCGGAGCTTGGAAAAGAATCTTTTGGCTGACTTCTGTTGCAGCTATATGGAAAGGTTGTTCGAGACATTGAAGAGCAGCGGAAAATCCCGCCTTTCGGAGACGACGTCATGAGCGGAGTGCATGTCTGCGAGGTGATCAAAACGCTCGATGTGGGTGGTGCCGAGGTCCTGCTCGTCGAGCGGCTACTCGCGGCGCCTCCTTCGGACAAGCGCTACACCGTTGTATGCCTGAGGGCATCTACTGCGGAGCTGATCGGGCGGCTACAGTCAGCGGGCATCCGCGTCGTCGATCTCACCCCTTGCCCGCGCCCGCTCCGCCCTGTTCGCCTCGTACGGGAGATCAGGCAGCTGGAACCCGATGTTCTCAACATCCACTCTCCTCTGCCGGCATCGCTGCTCCGGCCGGTGTCCCGGCTGTGGAAGTCTCGTCCAGTCCTGGTCTCGACTGTCCACAACGTGCGCTACCGCGCCCTGACGATGTTGCTCGACCGGGCGACCGCGTGGCTGGACACCCGGACTGTGGCTGTTTCCTCGCAGGTCGCCGACGCGCCCACGAGCAGCCATGCCCGTGGCCTGTCCACCCGCGTGCACGGAGTCCGCGTCGCGGAACAGCGTCGCTGGGCGCTGCAGTCGGAACGGACCAGGCGGGAGTGGGGGGTTCCCGATGTCGCCTTCCTCGTCGTGCACGTGGCCAACTTCCGCACGCAGAAGAACCATGAGCTACTCATCGAGGCCGCGGCGAAAGTGGTCGCCCGGGAGCCACGTGCCCTGTTTCTGCTCGCCGGATCCGGCCCTCTTTATGAGCCGATGGCCCGTCGCGTCGCCGACCTGGGATTGAACGGTGTGCGACTCGTAGGACATGTGGCAGAGGCCGGCCGTCTGATCGCTGCCGCCGATCTTCTCGTACTCAGTTCCTTCTACGAGGGGCTCCCGGTCGTCGTCATGGAGGCTCTCGCCGCAGAGGTGCCCGTGGTGTCCACCGCCGTCGGTGGAGTGCCCGACCTGATAGAGCACGGGCGAAACGGCCTTCTCACCAGGCCCGGGGATCCAGACGCCCTTGCTGAGGGCATCCTGCGGGCGATGCACCCAGAAGTCCATGCGCGTCTTCGCGAAGGCACACGAAACAGCGCGGAGCTCGTGGACATCAGCCGGACAGCGGAATGGTTCGACAAGTTATACGACGAAGTCTGCTCATAATCATCGGTTCATGCGTCCGAGACAGGGAAATATCAGGATTTTGCATTTCTGTCCGAAGTGCACATCAGTGGGGGCGACAGCCGTCGGCGCCGGATGGGTCAGCATTTCTTTGCGTGGATTTAAGAAAGGGTCCACCGCGCATTCGGGCCCGTGGTATTCCACGGTCATTATCATCTACCGTAATGACAGGGAAAGTTGTTGTCACAGTCAGGGCATGACGAATGTCCGGCTGGTGAAATTGGCAGGTGCGAGTGGGCGGAGGTCGCCGCGCCAGTCGTATTGACGGGCCGCGATTTCTTCAACTACCCGTTCGTGGCTTGGGAGAGCGGCGGCGCCTTCGACGCCCGAATCGCTGCTCCGGCCCCGAGTCGAACGTCTCTGACTGGGTTCACGAGTAGCGATCCGACGATTATTAGGTGATTTACCATGGAGTACGTCATCGTCGCTGCCATTGCAGTGATGCTAATTTTCATAGTCCGTGCGAGCTTCGATACACGATTGGCCGGCAGGGTGTTTCCCGTGCTGATGGCTGCTTTCGTTGTTCGGCTGGCAATCCATGTTCTGGTGATGCGATCCAGCATCATCGAATATGGCGGAGATAATCTCTACTATGAAGTCAGAGCCATGGAGATCGCTGAGTACTGGAGACGCGAAGGGATTCAATTCGTTAGTTCCGAGCAGATTGAATCTATCTATTCTGTTTCAGTTCCGTGTCATGTCTTTGCGGCTATTATTTACCTATGCGGCGAGCGGGCCCCATTAGCGTGCACGGCCATTGTGGCGCTCATTGCCTGCGGGCTGTGCATTGTCATGTATAAATTTGCGCGACTCGTTGGCGCTGATGAGCGTGCGGCATTTCGGTTGCTTGTTATAACAGCTTTCGTTCCGGGATTCATGCTGCACACGTCCGACACGTTCAAAGACGGCTTCAACGCGTTCCTCGTTCTGGCGTGCCTCGGTCTCGCCGCTTCGAATATGCAGCGTTTCGACATGCGCAAACTGTTCTTTCTCGGCCCGTTGCTGTGGACGCTCTGGCATGTGCGTCCATATATGGTGTTCATGTGCGCTCTGCCTTTGCTTTTTGGTGTCGCGCGAATCAAACGCGCCCTCTCTGCGCGCACCATTATCGTCTTCGCCACGCTGTTGATACCTGTTCTGATCTTTTTTCAAAGCGTTGATGAAATTGCTCCTGTCATGGCCCTGCAGGAGCAATTGGAGCGTGGTCAGTCGTCGCATGTCCGACTCGCCAACGCGGAGGGCGGTTCGGGTGTGATGTTCGAAGACGGTGGTAACGCGTGGAACGCGCTTGGACCGAAAATTATCTACACAATCCTGTCTCCGTTCCCTTGGATGAATGGCAGCCTGGCATTGCAGCTCGGCAAAATAGATACATTGCTCTGGTATTATCTTCTCTACTGTGCGGCGTATGGGATTCGTCGGCTGTGGTGTTACGACCGCAGAATGATGCTGATCATCCTGCTGTTCGTCGTTCCAGGTACGATTGCCTACGCGACGACCGTTTCAAATATCGGCCTGATTTTTCGCCAGCGAATGCCGATCGTGATGGTTACGAGCCTGCTGGCCGCGATCGCATGGACCAAGACGCTGCGAGAAGGAGAACAGTCCGTGGCTGCATTCGCAGACGCAACGGCGTCCTCTGTTTCTGAATCACGGAAGTGAATTCGACCCCGGCTCACAGTTCTCGCAGGGTGTGATGTCAACGGCACTCTTGCGAGTGAAATGCATAGTAATGCTGTTCTAAACGAAGGTCCTGTCATGACGGCAAGAGACGAAGTCAACGTTCAGCGTGTTGTACTTGTCACCGGGCACCTAGGGTTGGGAGGTGCGGAGAAACAGCTGTCTCTACTCGCACGAGAGCTGTGCGGCAGGGGCATCGAAGCGCACGTTTTCGTCCTGTCGAAAGGTGGTCCTCACGAAGCATCTCTCCGTGATGCCGGAGTCGAAGTGCATCATCTCGGCTTTTCCCGCCGGCCATCAGGCTCAGCGGCCCTGGTCGGAAACCTGCGGGCCTTCGCTCATCTCGTCAAGCTACTCAAACAACTCAGACCCGACGTCCTTCACGGATTCCTCTACGAGAGTTATGTTCTGGGATCCATCGCCGCACGACTGGCGCGAGTTCCGGTCGTGGTCGCGGGACGACGCACCCAGGGCTACCTCAAGCCGAGACCCCGGTGGTACACCGCTCTCGAAAAGGCTGTGACGGGAATCACTGATCACGTCATCGCCAATGCGGTGGCCGTCGCAGAAGGCACTTGCAAGGTCGAACGTGTGCCAAGCCACAAGGTGAGCGTGATCTACAACGGTCTTCCGGCTTCGGCGTTCGAGCCGGCCAAGCCGGAGAACATCGACACCGCGCTCCCCATGGTGCTGTGCGTGGCACGTCTCAGCACAAACAAGGGACATCGGTTCCTCATCGATGCCGCCGCGCTGCTTTCCCGGGATGGTCACCCATGCACATTTGTGCTCGTTGGAGACGGCGCCGAGCGTAAGCGCCTCCAGAGACACGTGAATGAGCTCGGTGTTGATGTCCGTTTTATAGGTTTTCATACAAATATCGAGGGATTCCTGGCCCGCGCTGACGTGGTGGTCCTCCCTTCAATCTCCGAGGGCCTGAGCAACGCGGTCATGGAGGCGATGGCCGCCGGTCGGCCGATTGTCGCCACCAGGGTAGGCGGTACACCTGAACTGCTTGAGGGCCGCGGAATCCTCGCGCCCCCCTCGGACCCGGCAGCTCTGGCGGAGGGCATCGCCCGTCTGCTCGACGATCCTGAACTCGCCGTTTCGCTGGGGGCTGCGGCGCGTGTCTGGGCACGAAAGAACCTTGACATGGATGTCATAACTGAGGAGCACATTAACCTGTACCACCAACTCATGAAGGCTCGATGTGCGAAATAGGAGAACACGTGACCCTAGGTATCTGGTTCCCCCTGCTCCAGACATGAGTGACAAAAACCTCACCAAGGTCGTCCAAACGATGGCGAGTCAGGCGCTACCTCTGGCTCTGGCGGCGATGGCAGGCGTTCTTCTGGCGCGCATCCTGCAGCCCGAAGGCCGGGGCATCTACGCGACGATCACAACCACTGCCGGGATTGCGATCGTCTTGGGCCACCTTTCGGTGGGGAAATCGCAGATAGTGTTCTGGCCGACTTGCGAACGGCATCGATCCCTTACCGGCAACGCCCTGATCCTCGGGTTGGTCCTCGGTCTGGTATCCACTCTGGTCACCCTCGGGGTCGTGATTATCTTTCTTCCCCTCCCGGCGCCTTATCTGATGATCATAGCTCTTGTCACGGTGCCGTTCGGCGTCGCGTCGGTCAATCTCAAGGGAATTCTGCTCCTTCAGGATCGTATCGGCTTGATCAACCGAGCGGTCGTTATGGCAGCGCTTGTCCTGTATATTCCGATCTTGGCGCTCGCGATCACGGGAAATCTCACTCTTACGATGGTGGTCGCCTGCTGGGCGATTTCCACGGTCGTTCCCTTCGTGCTGTTCACCCGGTCACTCGGTCTCCCCGCCATGCGGGGGGAGGTGGCGCTCGCCCGTGAGCAACTCTCGCTGTCTGGTCGCTACCACATTGGGCTAGTTGCCTTCCATCTACTGCTGACCGTCGACGTCTTGCTCTTGAATGCCTTTGTCTCACCGGCCGAGGTGGGCCTGTACACCGTCGCGATGGCGTTCCTCTCCCTCGCGAGGGTTCCGACCGACGCGATAGCGCAGGTCACGCTTCCTCGCCAAGCGGTCGAGGACGAGTTGGCCGCCCAGGACGTCACTGTGCGCACAATTCGGCTCAACCTGCTGCTCTCATCGGCCTGCGTCGGTGTGATGGCGATCACGTCACCGACGTTGATTCCGCTCTTGTACGGCGCTCCCTTCGCAGGGAGTGTGGCACCGTTGCTCGCCCTCGCTCCCGGCATGATCGCGTGGTCGCTTCTCCGGCCGGTCGAGCAGTACCTGGTGCGGCTGCGCCGCCCCATGACCATGGCCTCCATCGCCATCGGTGCCCTCGTGGCGAACCTCGGGCTGAACGCCGTGCTGATACCGCTGTGGGGAGCCACCGGGGCCGCACTGGCCTCTAGCGCGAGCTACATCGCTATAGCGGCGATTGAGGTCCAGTGGTTCGCCCGAACGGCCGGAACCGGCGTGCGAGATTTACTGCCCCGGCTCTCCGACCTAATGAGAGCTACCAGGTCACTCCGCCCGCGGGGGCAGACTGACTCGGTTCCGTAGCCGCCGACGAGTGAGCACTCCTCTGACCTGGATCGAGTCCGGGACTGTAGAAAAAACGGCTCTGGCTCACTTTCGGTGGTAACGGAGCGTGTGTATCAAGCTGACGTCGCGGAGCTGGGCGGTTTCCTCACCAGATGTTTGTGAGACCGTGCGCTCGCCCCTGACCGTACTCACCGGACTGGGCTATGGCATCCTTCTGACCAGCTAATTTGTCTTAAGCACGTCTTTATCACCCACGATCACGCTTGGTCACCACCGAAAGTGAGCCAGAGCCGTTTGATTGACAGACCCTCGCACGCCCTCAGCTTCACCGGCCTGCTGCGACAGGCCGAAGGCGAAGGTCTCCCACCTCCGCTCAAATCACAGCGCCTCACGGCGCACGCCGTTAACTGGACACACCCGCTCCGAGGCCTGCGAGGAGTCGGCGAGCGGGCGAACGCCCTGCTCACCGTCACCTTCAAAGCCTTACGCCGGGTCAGCCTCGACCCCTGGCGCATCGGGAAGATCGTCCAGGCCGCGCTCGTCCTGCTCAACCACGAACACAACTGGACCATGTCAGCGTCACACAACGTGATCTTCAGTTACTGACAATGGCTCAATGAGCACTTTCGCCGCAGACCTCGGTCACGTAGTACGCCAAGCTCCCGGTGTGGTCTCGGGCGTGCACGGTGATGACGTGTACTCACCGTCCTCTATTGCGCAGCTGTATCGCGTCCAGAGCAACGTGATACCACTCCTCGACCCTGCTCGCGACCGTCGGCCAATTCAGGTTCGCCGCCGCCTGCATTCCACGCGCGCTCATTCGGTCGCGCTTCTCCTCGTCGTCGAGCACGGCACCGAGAACGGAGACCAGGTCGTCCAGCGAGCCGGACTCGAACGTGCAGTAGGCTTCGCTGTCCGGCACGGCCGGGTCGAGTGACGCCTCGGACGAGACGATCACAGGAGTACCGAGAGCCAGCGCCTCCAGGGCAGCGGTCGGTACTCCCTCACCTTTGCCGGGAAGGCGACGCGAAGCGAGAACGAAGACCTGCGCGCGCCGGAGGAGTCCGTAGACCTCATCTCGGGGTAGTTGGCCGACCAACTCGATCGCGCCGTCGGCTCCCAAGAGCCGAGACAGCCGACTTCTCTCCGGACCATCGCCGGCTATGACCAGGCGGACCTCTGGTCTGGTGAGGCGGATAAGGCGCACCGCCTCGATCACGAGCTCATGGTTCTTTACCGGGTCCAGAGAACCGACACTGACGATCAGGCCCGGGTCACGCGCGGCCGCGGATCCGAGACGGGACAGGATCGCAAGATCAAGTCCGCTCGACGTGGTCAGGATCCGGTGTGGATCAGCACCCAACGCGACCAGGTCACGCATCGGCCGAGACCCGAGAGCGATGAACGCGTCAACCTTGCCCATCGCCCTCCGCGCTATCTGACGGTGGCGCCGCGCGAGGGCACCGTGCACGGTGAGCACCAATGGAATACCACGTCGCCGACAGACCGGTCCCAGGATGGCCGCCTCGACATGGTCTCCGTGAAGGTGCACGAGATCGGCTTGACCGGCATTCCTTAGTGCCTGCGCTACCTCTGCTGCGAACGCGAGGACATCAGACCTCGCCGCAAGCGCCCGTGACAGCACGGTTGGCCGGGTCGGCAACACGGTCGCCCCCTTTGGCACGGTGTCCCCGCGCCGGAACGCAAGCGCCACTTCGTGACCGCGTTTCAGCTGTTCTCGGGTGAGGCAGTCAACATGTCGTTCCTTGCCGCCCTGCTCGGACAGCACCCGATAGCTCACACGCACTATCCTCATACGCAGAATACTCCAATCCGGTTACGCATAGGTGAGTAGTGCTGACCGGTCTGCTGATTATCGTTCAGAACGACGACGCGATAGCTCGTGTAATGTTCTGGACACTTCTCGCGTCAGAGTTATTCAACATCAGCAGCTTCCCGCACGTCGATCTCGAATTGCATAGCGAGCTTGGGTCAAGCCGTCGGCTGGGCGCGGCATGGTCCTGTCGCAGCACAGATAGGGCGTCGGCCCGCCGCCCGGGCCCAATCGGTCAGGAATTCGGCTCCGTCATCGTCCAGCACATGCTGGACCAGTTCGTCGCAGACCTCCTGTCCGATGGCGTTACGCCGCTCGGGCCGGGACCAGGTCACCGTCGC
>NZ_JBEXUE010000107.1:0-25065 GCF_040614275.1 Streptosporangium sp. NPDC006013 | reverse complement strand
GCGGTGTCACCTGCCCCCAGAGCGAACGGCGCACCGGACGGGGAACGCGGGCGGGCTCCCGCGATGTCAGGAGGTCCGGGCGAGGAAGTCCCGGTAGTAGGTGATGAAATCAGGCTGCGAACCGTCGACGTCCGTGAAGCCGTACTCCGCCGCCAGCCCGCCCGTGCTGTACGAGCCGCCGGTCCTGGCCATGATCTCCGGGTCGGCGGCGAGCGCGGCCACGGCCCGGCCGATGTAGGCGGGCGTCTCCGAGGCGGCGAAGTGCGGATCCTTCAGCGCGCCGTCCCGCCAGTTCTCCTCGGTGACGCCGAAGTGGTCCAGCATGGCCTCGGAGCGCAGGAAGCCGGGGGTCAGCGCGACCGCCGCCACACCGTGCGGCTTCAGCTCGGCGGCCTGGTTGCGGGCGAGCCGGATGACCGTGTGCTTGGCCAGGTCGTAGAAGAACGAACCGCGATAGCCGCCCAGCACCTCGTCGACATCACGCTCGGTGCCGTCGGTGATCTCGACGACCAGGCCACTCCGCCGGGCGATCATCAGTGGCAGCGCGAAACGGCTGGTGATGATGTGGGTGTCCACGGCCCGGTGCAGCATGCGCAGCCCGTTGTCCAGGTCGTGCTCCCAGAGCGGCCTGTCCCACTCGGCGAGCGGATCGCCGCCCCACACGTCGTTGACGAGCAGGTCGAGCCTGCCCTGCTCGCTTCCGATCCGGTCGACGAGCGCGCGTACCTGCTCGGGGTCGGAGTGGTCGCAGCGGACGGCGACGCCGGTCCCGCCGCGCGCCGAGACCAGTTCGGCGGTGTCCTCGATCGTCTCCGGCCGGTCCAGGTCGGAGCGGCCCTGCCTGGTGCTGCGTCCGGTGACGTACACGGTCATGCCCGCCGCGCCGAGTTCGGCGGCGATGCCGCGTCCGGCGCCCCGGGTCCCGCCCGCGACGAGCGCGATGGCTCCGCCCGCCTGCACGGCATCTCCCTGGTGGTCCTGCACGGGATCTCCTTCTCTGTCCGGTCTCGGGTATGCGGAGGCCACAGCTCGGGCGAGTGCCCCAGGACGGCGCGCGAGATCCCGCCGAGCCCCCACCCCGTTAGTGAATGACTGTTCGTTAACCGTACCCGGTCCGGCCAGATTTATAAACGAACAGACGTTTATAAACGGGAGAGCAGGGTCAGGCACGAGAGCACAGCGGGTTCGGTGCCGTCCCGTCCTGCCCGCCACACCCGTGAGGCCCCGGGGGCATCGGGGGCATCGAGGATCTCGACGCCGTTTCCGCTCCAGACCCGGGCTCCGGCTCACGCCGGAAGGCGCCCCGGCGGTACAAGGGTGGGGTAAACCCCACCTTTTTCCGGGATACCTCGCCCATGTGCCCGAGCCGCCGCAGTCCCTACGGTGGTCCCATGAGCGGCATCGAGGCGACCACCCCCTGGTCGAGGATCAGCGCCCACTGGTCGGCACAGACCTGGCTCCGCACCGCGCACCTGGTGACGGGCCTGCCGATCGCCCTGCTGGGCGCGGCGGTGATCGTGGGCCTGACCGTGGCGTCGGTGCTGTTCGTGTGGACCGTGGTGGTCCCGGTGGTCGCGCTGCTGCTGTTCTTCTGGGTCGTCCGGCTGCTCACCCGGGTGCAGCGGTCCCGGTTCGCCGCCTTCCTCGACGTCGACATCCCCCCGGTCCCGCACCGCCCGCTGAGCAGGAACCCCTTCGGGCGGCTGCTCCAGGAGGCCAGGACGCGGAGCACCTGGCGCCGGCTCTCGTACCACCTGCTGGCCCCGCTGATCAGCGGCGTCGGCGCCGCCTCGGTCGTCGGGGCATGGGCGGGCGGCCTGGTCACCGCCGCGCTCGCGATGCGGAGCTGGGCGATGGGGGAGACCTGGCAGAGCACGGTGTTCATCCTCGTCTCGGGGACGCTGCTCGTCTCCGGGCCGTGGGTGGCCCGCGGATTCGCCGTGCTGGACGTGATCGCCGCCGAGGCCCTGCTCGGCCCCAGCCTCAGCGACCAGCTGGTGCTGCGGGTCGAGACGCTGCGGGAGAGCCGGGCCGGGGTGGTCGACGCCGCTGACGCCGAGCGCCGCCGTATCGAGCGGGACCTGCACGACGGCACCCAGCAGCGGCTGGTGTCGCTGGCGATGAACCTGGGCATGGCCCGTGCGACCCTCACCGACCTGCCGGAGCCCGCCCGCGAGGTGATCGTGCAGGCGCACGAGGAGGCCAAACAGGCGCTGAAGGAACTGCGCGACTTCGTCCGGGGGCTGCACCCGGCCGTGCTCAACGACCAGGGCCTGGACGCGGCGCTGTCCGGCCTCGCCGCGCGGGCCCCGTTTTCCGTGCGGCTGAACGTCGACATCTCCGAGCGGGTCTCTCCCACGGTCGAGGCGGTGGCGTTCTTCGTCGTCTCCGAGGCGCTGACCAACATCACCAAGCACGCGCGGGCGTCCGGCGCCGAGGTCACGGTGGAGCGCCACGGCGACCGGCTGCACCTGGCCGTCCACGACGACGGCCAGGGCGGCGCGGACCCCGACCTGGGAACGGGGCTGCGCGGCCTGGCCCGCCGGGTCGGCTCCGTGGACGGCATCCTGTACGTCGACAGCCCGCCGGGTGGGCCGACGACGATCAGAGTGGAGCTACCGTGCGCGTAGTGCTCGCCGAGGACTCCGTACTGCTGCGAGAGGGGCTCATCCGCCTGCTCGGCTCGGTGGGCATCGAGGTCGTGGCCGCCGTCTCCGACGCCGAGGGGCTGCTGCGCGCCGTGGACGAACACGTTCCCGACCTCGTCGTCACCGACGTGCGGATGCCGCCCTCGCACACCGACGAGGGCCTGCGCGCGGCGCTCGTGCTCCGCCGCCAGCGGCCGACACTCGCGATCCTCGTGCTCTCCCAGTACGTCGAGGAGCGCTACGCCACCCAGCTGCTGTCCACCGCGACCAGCGGGATCGGCTACCTGCTCAAGGATCGGGTGGCCGACGTCGAGGAGTTCCTCGACGCGCTGCGCCGGGTCGCCGCCGGAGGCACCGCGCTGGACCCCGAGGTGGTCGCCCAGCTCCTGCTGCGCAGGCACAGCGACCCGTTGGACCGGCTGACCCGCAGGGAGTACGAGGTGCTCTCGCTGATCGCGGAGGGCCGGTCCAACACCGGGATCGCCGAGGCCCTGGTGGTCTCGGAGAGCGCGGTCGGAAAGCACATCAACAACATCTTCACCAAGCTCGACCTCTCCGGCGCCGACAAGGACCACCGCCGGGTACTCGCCGTCCTGCGATTCCTGAAGGTTTGAGAACATGCCGATACGGAGCAACGCCAGAAAAGCCTGGATCGTCGTGGGCGGTACGCTCACCGCGCTCACCGTGGCCCTCACCTCCATCGCGGCGTGGAGCGAGGTCACCCAGGCCCGCCGGGTCTCCGAGACCACGCTGCGGTCCCACGCGCTCACCTCGCCGGGGATCGTCGTGGAGACCACCGGTTACGTCAACGTCTCGGTCGTCGGCGGCGCGGAGCGGCGGCTGGACCTGGAGCGGACGCTCCAGTGGACCCTGGACCGGCCCGTGGTCACCGAGGACTGGGACGGGCGGACGCTCACGATCGGCGTCCGCTGCCCCGGCGGCGACCGTCCAGACGGCCCGAACTGCCGGGCCGACTACACCCTGAGCCTGCCCGGGACCACCGACGTCGAGGTGCAGAGCCGCTTCGGGACCGTGTCGGTCAACGGCCTCTGGGGCGACCTGCGCCTCTCGACCGCCACGGGCGACGTGGTCGTGGACGGCGCGCGGGGCGCGCTGCGGGCACGGACGGAGGTGGGGAACGTGCACGGCACCGGTCTGAGGTCCGCCGGGGCCGACGTCGAGACCGGCGTCGGAGACGTCGAACTGGGGTTCGCGAGCCCGCCCGGCGACGTCAGGGCCGTGGTGCGGACGGCCGGGAACGTGGAGGTCAGGGTGCCGGGCGAGGACGGTTACGACGTGCGGGCCGGCGACGGGAACGCGACCGTCCAGGTGCGGCGCGACTCCGCCGCCCCGCGACGGATCACCACCCTGACCGCGGCGGGCGAGACGCGTATCCTCCCCTCGTGACCCGCGCCCCTCACCGGCGGGGTATTGCGCACACAGGTTTGACCGGGTCGAAACCAGTACGTGGCCCTCCCCGCCCTCGTGCGGGACTTGAATGGGAATCATGCTTCCCTCCGACGACCCGCAGGGCCAGGCGGTCATCGACATCGCGGCGCGGCTCTTCGCCGCGTTCGGCTACGACGGCACGTCGCTGCACGATATCGCGGAGGCCTCGGGGGAGGACATGACGTGGCTGCAGCAACGGTTCGGCGACAAACGTGAGCTCTACCTGACCGTCGTCGACCACGGCAGCCGGATGGAGCGCGGCATCGTGACAGATGTGCTCAGCGCCCTCCCGGCCGCCGACCCCGAGGAGGCCCGCGCCGTCGTGTACCGGCTCGCGACGCGCTTTCTGGAGTTCTTCCTCGCCAACCCGCAGGTCCCCTCGCTGTGGGCGCACCGCTGGCTCGGCGACGCCGCCGACATCCCCGAACTTGAGGCGACCTACAAGGACCCCGTCATCCACCTCGTCTGCGACGCGTTGCGCCCCGCCGCGGAGGCCGGTCTGATCGACGACCGGGTGAACCTGGAACAGACGGTGCAGACGCTGATCTGGAGCGTGTACGGGTTCATGCACGGCGAGATCAACACCGATGGGCACGGCTCCGCCTCCACCGACCCTCAGGCGCGGCAGGCCTTCCTCGCCCATCTCCAGCAGCTGGTCGACCGCATGCTGACCCCGCGCGGCGCCTGAGGGCGTGCGCCGGGAGGTCTCCCGCGGTCCCGGAGCGGCCTCGTTGCCGGCGGTATCGGTTACCGTGTCACCGATCACGAACACGGGACCGGGGGAGGCACACCAGTTCGGAATGGCGGTCCTCTCGACGCCGGACCTCGGCCGTGCCCAGAATGTCGGTGAGGTGTTTCCACCGGCCAGGACGTTCCGCGCGTCCTGGCAATCGCGAGAACCAACGGGGAGTTGTCGAAGGATGACCGCAACGACCATCTCGGCTCGGGGCGAGACCCTGGCCTTTCCCGACGGCTTCGTCTGGGGGGCGGCCACCGCCGCGTACCAGATCGAGGGCGCCGCGCGAGACGACGGGCGCGGTCCGTCGATCTGGGACACCTTCTCCCACACGCCCGGCAGGACCGCCGGCGGCCACACCGGCGACGTGGCCTGCGACCACTACCACCGCTACGCCGGCGACGTCCGGATGATGGCGGAGCTGGGTCTCGGGGCGTACCGGTTCTCGGTGGCCTGGCCCCGGATCCAGCCGTCGGGCTCCGGACCCGCCAACGCCGCCGGGCTCGACTTCTACGACCGGCTGGTGGACGAGTTGCTGGCGGCCGACATCGCGCCGTACGTGACGCTCTATCACTGGGATCTCCCCCAGGCGCTGGAGGACCTCGGCGGGTGGACCAACCGTGACACGGCCTACCGCTTCGCCGACTACACGCGGATCGTGCACGACCGGCTCGGCGACCGCGTCGGGACGTGGATGACGGTCAACGAGCCATGGGTGGCCGCGGTGCTGGGATACGGCATCGGCGCGCACGCGCCGGGCCGCGCGTCGGCGGCGGAGGCCTTCCGCGCCTCCCACCATCTCCTGCTCGCCCACGGGCTGGGCGCCCGGGTACTGCGCGAGTCGGGCGCCCGCGAGATCGCCCTCACCCTGAACCTCGCACCGGTGATCACACCCGACCAGGTGAACGACCCCGACCTCGTGCCGTCCGCCGAGGACGCCGAGGCGGTGAACCGGATCGACTGCCTCATCAACCGGCAGTACCTCGACCCCGCCCTGCGCGGAAGTTATCCCGCCCCGGCGCTCGCGATCATGGATCGGATGGGCGGACTCGACCACATCCGCGACGGCGATCTCGAAGCGATCAACCAGCCCCTCGACCTGCTCGGGATCAACTACTACACGCCCTGCGTGGTGCGGTCGGAGCCGGGTGAGCCGGCCAACGCCGCCTATCCCGGGAGCGAGGACATCCGCTTCAGCGGCGCCCCCGCCCCGACGACCGCGATGGGCTGGGCGATCGTGCCGACCGGGCTCACCCAGCTGCTCACCCGGCTCTCGCGCGACTACCCCGAGGTCGGCCTGCTGGTCACCGAGAACGGCGCCGCGTTCGACGACGTGGTGACGGGCGACCGCGTGCACGACACCGACAGGACCGCCTTCTTCGAGGGCCACCTGCGGGCCGCGCACGCCGCCATCGAGGCCGGTTCGGATCTGCGCGGCTTCCTGGTCTGGTCGCTGCTGGACAACTTCGAGTGGGCCGAGGGATACGACAAGCGCTTCGGGATCGTGCACGTCGACTTCGAGACGCAGCGGCGGCTGCCCAAGGACAGCGCGCTCTGGTACCGCGAGGTGATCCGGCACAACGGGCTGCACCGCGAGCGGGTCAGGCGTCCCACGCTGGAGGCGGTCGCCGCCCGCGCCGGCGTGTCGAGGTCGACGGTCTCCCGAGTGATCAACGGTGAAGGCACGGTCAGCGACGAGTTCCGCGCCATCGTCCTGAACGCGGTCAACGAGCTGGGCTACGTCCCCAACTCGGCGGCCCGCTCCCTGGTGACCAGGCGCACCGACTCGATCGCGCTGGTCGTCTCCGGCTCCCCGGCCGGGGCGTACGCCGACGACCCGCTGTTCTCAGCGACCGTCCGCTCGGCCACCCGGGAGCTGGAGGACGCGGGCAAGCGGGTCACCCTCATGCTCGCCGACTCGGCCGAAGGCCGGCTCCGAGTCGAGCGGTACGCCGCCTCGGGACACCTGGACGGGGTGGTGCTCGACTCGACGCTGAGCTCCGACCCGCTGCCCACCGCGCTGGCCCGTACCGGCATCCCCGTCGTGTCGCTCGGCAGGCCCGCGGTGTCGGCGCCCACCTCGTACGCCGACATCGACAACACCGGCGGCGCCGCCTCGGCGGTCAGGCACCTGCTCGCCCGGGGACGGCGGCGGATCGCCGCGATCGCCGGTCCCCCGGACACGATCGCCGCGCAGGACCGGCTCAGGGGGTACCGCGAGGCACTGCGCGACACCGGGCACCGGTCGATCATCGCCGTCGGCGACCTCACCCTCGCCTCGGGCGCGGACGCGATGCGCCAGCTGCTGCGGGACGACCCGGCGCTCGACGCGGTCTTCGTGGCCGGCGACCTGATGGCGATCGGCGCCCTGCGGGTGCTGAGCGAGTCGGGGCGACGGGTGCCCGACGACGTCGCGATCGTGGGGTTCGACGACATCGGGGCCGCCTCCTACACCGTGCCCGCGCTCACCACGGTACGCACGCCCAGGACGGACCAGGCACGGGCGGCGGTGCGCCTGCTCCTGCGCCAGATCGACGGCGGCCCCGCCTCGTCGACGATCCTGCCCACCGAGCTGGTCGTCCGGGAGTCCACCTGACGCACCGGCCGCGAGCCCCGGTCAGCGGGAGGTCTGCAGGTACGCCTTTCGTTCGTCCGGGGTCAGCTCGCGGATGGTGCGGTCACCGGCGAGCCGGAGCACCTCCTCCATCGGGCCGCACACGTCGCACCGCCAGACCCGCACCGTGGAGTCGCCGTGCGCGGTGACGAGGTTACGGCTGTCGCGGGCGAACTCCACGCTCTCGACGGAGGCGCCGTAACCGTGGAAGACCACCGGCTCGCCCTCGCCCGCGGCCGCCTGGATCCTGACCGTGTTGTCGTTGCCGCTGCTGGCCACCCACTGCCCGTCGGGGCTGAAGGACACGCTCCACACCAACCCACGGTGGCCGCGGAGCACCACCGGCTCACCGCGTCCCGAGACGTCCCAGACCCGGACGGTACCGTCGCTGCCGCCGCTGGCCAGCCGCCGCCCGTCGGGGCCGAAGGACACGTTCCACACCATCCCCTGGTGGCCGCGGAGCACCACCGGCTCACCATGCCCCGAGACGTCCCAGACCCGGACCGTGCCGTCCTCACCCGCGCTCGCGACCCGCCGCCCGTCCGGGCTGAAGGCGACATGCCTGACCAACCCCCGATGGCCGCGGAGCACGAGCGGCTCACCATGCCCCGAGACGTCCCAGACCCGGACCGTGCCGTCACTGCCCCCGCTGACCAGCCGCCGCCCATCCGGGCTGAACGCGGCGTTCCACACCGTCTCGAGGTGGCCGCGGAGCGCGACCGGCTCACCGCGCCCGGAGGCGTCCCAGACCCGGACCACACCGTCCCGCGTGGCGCTCGCCACCCGCCGCCCGTCCGGGCTGAAGGACACGCCGAGCATCTCCCCGCCACCGGGACTCAGGACCACCGTGCCGCCCTTGCCGGTGACATCCCCGATGCGGACCGTCCCGTCACTGCCGGCGTCGGCCACCCGCCGCCCGTCCGGGCTGAACGCCGCGTCCCATACCTCTCCGGTGTGACCGCGCATGATGGCGGCGTCGCCCACCGCCGTCACGTCCCAGAGCCGTACGGTGCCGTCATCGCTCGCGCTGGCCAGCATCCGGCCATCGGGGCTGAAGTCGGCGCCCCACACAGTCCCTCGGTGACCGCTCAGCAGCAGCGGGGCGATGGTGTCGCCCGCGCTCCAGACGTTGACCGTGCCGTCGTTGCCCACGCTGGCGATCCTGCGCCCGTCGCGGCTGAACGCCACCCCCTCCACGGTGCCGTCGTGCCCGCGTAGCACCATGGAGGAGCCGTCGCCCGGTATGTCCCACAGCCGCGCGGTGCCGTCGGTGCTCGCGCTCACCAGGCGCCGACCGTCCGGGCTGAACGCCACGTTCTCCACCGAGTTCTCGTGCCCGCGAAGCACGGTGGGCCGTTCCTTGCCCTCCGGATCCCAGAGCCGCACCGTACCGTCGCCGCCCCCGCTGGCCAGGCGCCGGCCGTCCGGGCTGAACGCCACCCCCAGGGCCCGCCCCTCGTGCCCGCGGAGCACGACCGAGGACGCGCCGGCCCACCCGCCGCCGCCCGCCTTCCACACCCGCACCGTGCCGTCGTCTCCGCTACTGGCCAGGCGCCGCCCGTCCGGGCCGAAGGACACGTTCCAGACCTCTCCCGTGTGCCCCGGGAGAACCGCGGGCCGGTCACCGCCGGTCAGATCCCACACCCGTACAGTGCCGTCGACGCCCGCGGTGGCCAGGTAGCGCCCGTCGGGGCTGAACACCGGGCTCCACGCCTGGCCTTCGTGCCCCCGCAACACGACCGGGTCCCCCGCCGGCAGGCCCTGCCCGGTCGTCCGCCACACCCGTACGGTCCCGTCACCGCTGCTCGCGGCCAGCAGGCGCCCGTCCGGGGAGAAAGCGACGCCGCAGACCTTGCCCCCGTCGACGGGCAGGATCAGACGCACCCGGGAGTCGACGACCGCCTGTCGCAGGACCGCGGCGGCCTCGACGGTGGGGCTGACCTCGTACGCCCGCCGGGCCAGCAGCAGGCTGAGCTGGGGGTCGAGCTGGAGCTGGCCTCGGGCGTCGGCGGCGAGCTGGCGGGAGTAGGCGAGATTCTGCTCGTACCTGGCCCGATCCGCCTGGACGAGGGCCATCACCGCCAGCGCGCAGACCACCATGCCGACCGCCGTCACGCTGATCAGCACCCGGCGGGCCCGCCTGCTGCTCGCCGCGCGCTCGCGGGCCTCGCGGGCCCGCGCGGCCTCCAGGAAGGCACGCTCGGAGTCGTTGAGCCGGTCAAGCTCGCGACCGTCCCAGGCGGTCAGGCGTATCCCCCGGTAGAGCAGCTCGTCCTCACGCCCGTGCTGCTCCCACTCCGCCGCGGCCTCGGTGAGGCGCCGGTGCAGGCGTACCAGCTCCCGATCCTCGGCGAGCCAGCCCCGCAGCCTGGGCCACGAGCGGATGACCGCCTCGTGCGCCACCTGGACGCTGTCCTCGTCGACGGTGAGCAGCCTGGCCTCGGTGAGCCTGGTCAGCACGGTCGCCACCGCCGTGCCGTTCGGTCCGGACAGCAGCTCGTCGGGAGTGACGCGACGGCGGGTGTCCTCGGTGCCCTCGCCCAGCGCGGTCAGGCGCAGGAACACGTTCTTGACCAGATGGCGCTCCCGGTCGCCGGACTCGTCGTAGACCCGCTCGGCACTCTGCGCGATCGCCCCCTGGATGCCGCCGGCGGCGCGGTACCCGGCCAGTGTCATCGCGTCGCCCCTGCGCCGCTTCCACGTCTCCAGCAGCGCGTGCGAGAGCAGCGGCAACGCCCCCGGCTCCCGGCGGCAGTCGCCGAGGATGGCCTCGACCAGCGCCCGGTCGACCTTGAGCCCGGCGCGGACCGCCGGTCCCGTGACCACCTGCCGCAGATCCTCCTCGTCCATGGGCCCGATCAGCAGCTGCCGGTCGCGCAGCGCGGCCACCAGCGGCGGGTACTCCGCGCACCGGGCGTAGAAGTCCGCGCGGACCCCCAGCACCACCCGCGCCCGGTCGTCGGTACCGTCCGCCGCGGTGAGCAGCCAGTCGAGAAAGGCCACCCGCTCCCTCTCGTCGCGGCAGAGCGTGAAGACCTCCTCGAACTGGTCGACCACTATCACGGCGCGTGCCGATTTCGGCCGTCCCTCAAGCAGCTGGCCGATGTCGAGGCGGGCGCTCCCGTGCTCGGCCAGCAGCCCCGTGTGGAGCACCGAGGCGCTGGCCCCCATCTCGTTCGCCATGGCGATCGCGAGCTCCTCCAGCGGGTGCTCGCCCGGGGTCAGCAGCAGCGTCGGCCACGCCTTACTCCCCCACAGTGCCCCGTCCCACAGCGCCGGTAGCAGGCCCGCCCGCAGCAGCGAGGACTTGCCGCTCCCCGACGGGCCGAAGACCGCCAGCAGGGAGGTGTCCTCCAGTCGCGCGCGCAACTCACCGACCAGCTCCCGGCGCCCGAAGAACCGGTCGGCGTCACCGGGATCGAAGGTCACCAGTCCCAGGTACGGGGCGTCCTCGTCCTTTCTGGCCCGCTCCGCCGCGTCGGCCGAGGCGAACTCCGCGGCCAGTGTCCGCCACCGCTTCTCCCAGGCCTCGGGATCGCCGCCACACGCCTCGACGTAGGCCAGGGTGACCGCGAGCGTGGGAAAGATCTCTCCACCGGCCGCCTCCGACAGCGCGGTCACCGAGTAGTGCGCACGCCGGGACAGTTCCCGGTAACTCGGCCGCCCGGCCTCGGTCCGCAGCTGCCGCAACTCTGACGCGAACCGCTGTAGCGGACTCGCGTCGGGATCGAGAGCCCTTTCCGGTCGCCCCATTCAGCCCCCGCCGACACGCGATCGTCGCTCGTCTTCTCCCGAAGATCGATTCTGGACAAGCGAGATGCAACCATGCCTGCCCGTACCGGTCCAGTGGATGGCGAGAATCCCTCGTGGACATGACGAAATCGGCGCCCGTCGAAAACGACGTCGCCGATGGGCACCTCACCCCCGCACCGGCCCCTTGAGAAAACGGTGCGGGGGTTCTCGTGCCGCCGTTTCGGAATCGTTCTCATGCGATCCGGTGGCGAGGCGCCGGCTCCTCCGTTCCCCGGCGGAGGGCCGGCGGCCGGGCACCGCCAGAACCGACTTCGGCCTGCGGACCGATGTGGGCGGAGACGGGTCCCGGTGCTCGGGCGCGCCTCACGTCATCCGGCCGCTTTCGCGGCGCTCGTGGCGGGCGCGGTCGGGGAGGTACGCGGATGCGAGCAGGGCTACATCTCCGGCCTCGGCACCGGGGAGGATGTCACATGGCGTCCCTTCGGTCAGCGAGCCGTCTCATCGACGGGCTTTACTCACCTGTTTAGCGGTTTCCTGTTTGTCCAGCACATATCTCATGCACTGGACAAACAACCCTTGGCGCGACGGCGGACCCGCTTCCTCCCGTCATGACGTGTGAGCAGCCCATCGCCGATCCGGGCGAGACGCGCTCAGCCGTGCACCTTCTTCCCGTCCGCGCCGACCGCGTACCAGTCGGCGCCGAAACTGTTGAGGTCCTGCCCGGTCGTCTCACCGGCCTTGGTGTCCTTGATGAAGTAGTAGAGCGGGTAGTGGTTGTAGGTCACCTGGGTCGTGCCGTCATCCCGCTTGGTGGTGCCGAGCAGCTGCTCCTTGACGCCCTTGCCCGCTCTGGGCTTTCCCTCCGTGAGGTACGGCGGCCACGCCTGCGCGCAGGGGCCGGAACACGACGACTTCCCGCCCTTGTCCTTCTCGAAGAGGTAGAGCGTGCGGTCCCCCTCGCCGACCAGCACCTTTCCGATCTTCGTATCTCCCAGCCGGACCTCGGCCCTGGTCCCCGACGGGGCCGAGGGCGAAGACGGGGCAGGGGTCCCCGGCGATGTGGGCGACGCGTTGACCTGGTTCGCGACCATCGGCTCGGTCGCGCTCCCGTCCCCGGCGCCGCACCCGGCCGCGAACACCCCGAGCGCGAGCACGCCGGCATGAAGCAACTTCCTCATCTCCGACCCTCCAGGTAGCGGTGTACTGCTGCTGCACAGCAGACACTCCGCGCCCCCGGCACAGGGCCACGACACGTACCGCTTGGCCATGCCTTTGCCCACCGCCGACATCTCGCTCAGTGGAGGCGAACCGGCCGGACAGGTCCCGGTCCCCACCACCGCTGGGAGCCGCCGTCGAACGGGTGCCGGAGCAGATGCCAGCCGGCGCCACGGTCCGGGCCACCCCCGGTGTCCCCTTCAACGCCTGTGCCCGAGAGCACATCGACCGGTAATCTCACCGACGAGACGCTGCTCCGCCCCGCACGCGACACCGACGTCGCTCCTCAAGCACGACCCTTCCCGCCCACGACGCTCAGGGGCAGGGCCGCTCTCTGGATTCGATGCGAGAGAACTACAGATTGTGGGGTAAAGGTGGCGGTCGGACGGAGTGCGCAGGCGGCGAGGGGAAGGCTACGACTGTACGGGTGGATGCTCGCGCTGGCCGCAGTGGTCCTTATCGCGGACCAGACTTCGAAGACCTGGGCGATCTCGGCGCTCTCGGACGGCGAGCGTATCCCGGTGATCCCACAGCTGATCCAGCTGCGACTGCTGTACAACCCCGGTGCCGCGTTCTCGATCGGGGCGGGCACAACGTGGGTGTTCGCGCTGGCGGCGGCCATCGCGGTCATCGGCATCCTGTACACGGGGCGGCGGCTGCGCTCGCCCGCCTGGACCGTCGCGCTGGGCGGGCTCCTGGGCGGCGCCACGTCCCACCTGCTTGATCGCCTCCTGCGTTCCCCCGGGTTCGGCCGGGGGCATGTCGTCGACTTCATCGACTACGGCGGCCTGTTCGTCGGCAACGTCGCCGACATCGCCCTCGTCGGAAGCTGCGCCCTGCTCATGCTGCTCAGCCTGCGTGACGTCCCCCTTGGCGGGGTGGCCGACAAGGGGCATGCCTGAGCCGCGCCCTCCGTCTTCCGCGGATGGGGGCTCCCTCCGGAAGGCACTCACCGGTCACCCCTCGCCGATCCCGGCCGTCCTCAGGCAGTGACCGCCCTCGCCGCACCTGCCACGAGATCCGAACAGCGCGCCCACGATGCCCACACGCGCCGTGTCCTGCCCGACGGATCGCTTGTGGTCAGCCTGCGGTGGGGTCGGTGACCAGGTTCAAAGGCGCGTCGGTGCCGGCCGGTGGCGTGGGGCTGCGGTGGTGACTGTCGGTTCGTACCTTGTCGTCGCGCCGTTCTGGCGAACCCTTGAATGAGCATCGAATCTATTAGTAAACTTTACTAAAAGTTTTTGCGGGACCGTAGGTAGAAGGAGCCTCATGAAAAGACATGCTCTTCGACTGATGGTCATCGCCCTCGCCCTGACCGCCATCGGCGGCATCACCGCCTCCCCCGGCACCGCCGCACCGGCCGCCGAGCAGTCCGTGACCCTCGGCCGCACCACCCTGGGTGGCGCTGACCCCAGCGTCATCCGGGTCGGCAACCTCTACGTCGCGGCCAAGTCGGTGAACGGCGGCGTCGCTGTACGGACGGCGACCACTCTCGCGGGCATCGCCGACGCGCCCCCGCGCCAGGTATGGAAGGACACCGGCAACCTCGGTGAGGTGTGGGCGCCCGAGATCGTGCACCACAACGGCCGCTACCACATCTACTTCGCGGCGGGCCGCAGCGCCGCCCACCGGATGTACCACATCAGCTCCGCCACCGCCGACTCCGGCTATTCCGCCGCGACGAAGGTCGCCCTGCCCGGCGACAAGTGGGCCATCGACGGCGTGCCGTTCACCTTCAACGGCCAGCGCTGGTTCGTGTGGTCCGGCTGGGCGGGCGACACCAACGTCGAACAGAACCTCTACATCGCCCGGATGAGCAGCCCGACCACGACCACCGGCGGCCGTTACATCATCTCCCAGCCGCGGGAGCCGTGGGAGCGGGTCGTCGGCGACCCGTTCATCAACGAGGCCCCCGAGCCGATCCTCGACCCGAACGGGCAGTTGCACATCGTGTACTCCGCGAACGGCAGTTGGAGCAGCCAGTACTGCCTCGCCGATCTACGGCTGCGTTCCGGTGGTGACCCGACGAACGTGTGGGACTGGTACAAGAGCAACGGTTGCCTGTTCGGCTCGCACGCGGCGTACATGATGGCGGGCTGGACCCCGACGCTGCACGTGGACGGCCCGGGCCACCACACGTTCGTGCTGGAGCGCGGGGACATCGCCACCAGCCCACCGTCCGGCAACCGGTTCCCGACCATGTACCACGCTGTTGCCAAGGGCACGCCGTACAATTGGTCCAACCGGTACTGGTACACCGGCACGGCCGTCTGGTGGAGCAAGACCACCTACCGGCGGGCGAACGTGCCCGGCGCCAACACCAACGTCGGGTACAGCCTCAAGTTCTTCGAATGACGCACCCGCGACACCTGATCCACCGTCCTTGGCGTGGGCAGTGCCGCGCTCGGTTTGATGGCGTGGCGGGACCTCGACCTGGTAATGGCTCACAGGATCTACGACGGTCACCGTGCGGTGCCGCGGCACCGCACGGTGACCGTATCCCTGAAGCCGACCCCCAGAAGGCCAGGGCCGAAGGGGTCATCGCGTAGCGAGGAACTCCTCGATGGCCGCTGCGACCTCCTTGCCGGTGGCATGGCCGGCCACGATCCGCATCACGCGGCCCTGCAGGCCCTCTTCGCCAAACCGGTGGTAGGTGTCTGAGATCAGCAGGTCCAGCCAGGGGCGGGCAATGTGAGCAGGCTTGCCCCCGTGCGGCCGGCCGAGGACCGCCGTGACGGCCTCGGTGATCCGCCGCTTCGCCGCCGCGGCGCTTTCGGACAGCGCACCACGGCGATCAGCCGGCAGCTGGTCGATGATCGTCGTCACCTTGCCGAGGTCGGCGATCGCTGCGTCGATCTCGTCCGAATCGGTCAGGTCGTTCGAGGCGATACCCGTGAGCAGGTCCTGAGCCTGGACGATCGTCTTCACCACCTCCAGCCGCTGGGTCAGCGCGTCGGCGTCGGCGCCCTTGGTGAGCTTGGCGATCACGGCCTCGGCGGCCTGGACCTTCGCGGCCGACGGGTCCGCCTCGGCGGCGGCGACCGCGTCCTTGGCTTCCTTCAGCAGTTTCTCCTGGCCCCCGGCGAGCTCGACGCTCATCGATCCGATGATGAAGGGCAGGTTGTTGGCGCCGACGATCCGCATGTCAGCGTTGCCGTTCTGCCGGTTGCGGAACATCACCTGCGGCAGGTCGAGCGCTACGGTCTGCCAGGTGTCCACCATCTGCGAGGTGATCTGCACCCGCGCAGTGCTCTGGTAGGCCGAGCCGGTGGCCGCGGAGTCGTACTGGAGGACGAACGAGCCGGTCACCGGAGAGCGATACTCGATGGTCGCCGTGGCGTCATACGGGCCTCCGCTGATGTAGGCGTCATCGATCCCGAGATAGAGGTTGTTACCGGTGTTGAAGGTGTTCTTGTCCACCTGGAGTGCGCGGCGGCCGTCAATGGTGATCTCGTGGGCCGGACCGCTCTCGTAGGGGATCCAGTTCAGGCCGTCGGGTTCGCCGGAGAAGTCCATCGAGACGCGGCTCACTCTGGGCGCGGGCGGAACAACGCCGATCTTCACTGCGGAGATGGCGAGGGGAAGGTTGGCCGGAGCCGACAGTCGCAGGTCGGCGCCGCCGTTCTGCCGGTTCGTGAACCGGATGTCGGGGACCTCGATCGTCGCGGTCTGCCACTGGTTCACCTGGTCCGCGCCGATCGAGACCGACGCCGACTTCTGGTAGGCCGACCCGCTGGTCGCGGAGTCGTACTGGAGGCTGAACGAACCGGTGACCGGGGAGCGATAGCTGATCGTCGCCTTGACCTTGTACGGCCCACCGGAGATCGCCGCGTCGTCGACGAACAGGTAAAGCTGGTTGGCGCCGGCGAACGGGTTCTTCTGCAGGTCGAGCGCCTTACGGCCGTCGACCGTGTTCTCGAGGTAGGGGCCGTCCTCGTAGTTCCTGTACGTCAGCCCGTCACCATTGCCGGCCGCCAGGTCGAACGAGACGGTGTACTTGTTGGGAACAGGGGTCTGCCCGGGATCGGGATTCGGATCGACCCAGTCGGAACGCTCCGCCAGGTACGCCCTGCCCTGGGCGTCCTTCTTCAGGATGAAGTAATAGTCGACCCTGCCCGGCAGCGACAGGAATTCGGCCTTCAGCGACTCCTTGGTCACGATGAGCCGCATGGCCCCGAAATGCTCCGCGTCGCGGAACTTACTACCGGGGGTGATGCTGAACAGTGGGGTGAGACCCGCGCCGCCGTTGCCGGTGATCGCGATGTTGTAGCCGTCCTCGGTGACGATGTGCTCGGCGTGGTGGTCGTGGCCGGCGAGGATCAGGTCGACCTCGGGCAGCTTCACCCACGACCGGTCCGGGTTGTTGCCGGCCTTGCCGGAGGAGAAGAGCGGCTGGTGTTCACCGGTGAGCACCCATTCGGCCGTACTGCCGGTGACCGTGTTCTTGTACTTCTCGTAGATGGGCGGCATCGTGCTGCCCGACGACGTCTGGCAGTTGGCGTCGGGGTTGACGAAGTCGACCAGCCCGTTGCCGAAGCCCGCCACGTACGCCGCCGGGACTTTGAAGTAGTCCACGCTGGGCTTGACACTCTCCGGGCTGCACCCGTTGCCGTAATCATGGTTACCCATGATCGGGAAGAACTTGCCGGCGTCGATGTCGGCCTTGTACGGCGCCTGGGCTTTCACCACCTCCGCGGGCAGGCCCTGCTGGTAGGTGTTGTCGCCGACGGTCAGGATGGCCGCGGGATTCCATGAGTGCACCATGTCGGCCACCTGGTATTCCTCGGCACAGGTGCGGTCCGCACCGCAGCCGCCGTAGTCACCGATCACAGCGAGGACCATCTGGTCCTGCGGCGGCCGACTGGGATCCACCGCTGGGGTGATCCGCTCCAACTCGTTCCCTGCCGCCTGAGCGGCCTGAGACGCCAGTGAGGTGATCGCCACGACAACTGCCGCCAGTATTAACAACACTCTCTTACCGAATGACACGTTCTAGCCCTTATCGCCATGTCCACCCAACCATGAACCTGGCTGACGCTAGATCGCGTCTCCGACCATGAAACGACTACCGGACAAACATGGATATACGATCACATAACTTCGCAGCGGGCGCGCACCCCGGGACAGACTGACCAGCCGACCCACCGCCCGATCCCTCACCACCTACGATCACTGACCACACACGGCTTGGCATCAATCATCTAGTGGACGCCGGAGCGGCGGCGGTGGGCCTTCTGGCGGCATGCCGCGCCGCAGAACCTGGCGGGCCTGCCCGTGCGCGCGACGTGGATCGGAGCGCCGCACACCTCGCATCCCGACGGGCCCACCCCGGCACGACTTTCGTTACGCGGCGCTGCCGCCACCCATGTTTCGTTACGATTGGCCGTCACGTTGCCGCGTTTCGTCGCGCTGTCACGTCGCATCGCCCCCCGCGCGCCATCGCGTCCCGCCACGGCCGGCGCGGCCTCCGCGCGGGCGTCGTAGTCCGCGCGGGCGGCGGCGATCTCGTTCTGGTGCCGCTCCGTCCAGGTGACTAGCGACTGGATGGTGTCGTGCAGGGTCACGCCGAGCGACGTGAGCTCGTAGTCGACCCGGGGCGGCACGACGGGGTGCACAGTGCGGCGCACCAGGCCGTCCCGCTCCAGTTGGCGCAGGGTGACGGTGAGCATCCGCTGGCTGACGCCGTCGATCTCCCGGCTCAGCTCGGTGAACCGGAGGGTGCGCCGGTCGAGGAGCGCGATGACGAGCAGCGACCACTTGTCCGCGACGCGGTCGAGGATCTGGCGGACCTCGCAGTCCTCCCTGGTGTCCCACTGCCGGGCGTCGACGTAGGAACCGGTGTCCGCGCAGTGACTCGGTGACTTCGAAGTGCCTTCTTCCATGGTCGTTGATGGTGCCCCATGATGCGACTACTTACAAGAGGGAACCGATAACGGTCCCTCCCTTCCCACAAGGAGCCGTCTCGTGTCCACACCACTGTCCCCGCCGCCCGGCGGCGCCGACCGTACGGATCACATCGGCGGGCGCGCCCGGGGCATGCTGCTCGTGCTGTGCGGCGCGATCTTCCTGGAGGGGATCGACGTGGCGATGCTGAACGTGGCTCTGCCGTCGATCCGCGCCGATCTGGGCCTGACCACCGGATCGCTGAGCTGGGTGATGAGCTCCTACATACTCGGCTACGGCGGCTTCATGCTGCTGGGCGGGCGAGCCGCCGACCTGCTCGGCCGGCGGCGGATGTTCCTGGCGTGGCTCGGCGTCTTCGTCGTCTTCTCCGGCCTGGGCGGGTTCGCGACCGAGGGCTGGGTCCTCGTCGTCGCCCGTTTCGTGACGGGAGTGGCCTCCGCGTTCATGGCGCCCGCGGGCCTCTCCATCATCACGACGAACTTCGCCGAGGGGCCGCGGCGCAACCGTGCCCTGCTGGTCTACGCGGGTACGGCCGCGGCCGGATTCTCCCTCGGCCTCGTCGTCGGCGGCCTGCTGGCCACGGTCAGCTGGCGATGGGTGTTCTTCGCGCCGGTGATCCTGGCCTCCGCGATCCTCCTCGCCGCCCTTGCCCTCATCCCCGGCGACAGCCGCCCGCCCCGCTCCACCGGAGGCTTCGATCTGGCCGGTGCGGTCACCGTGACCGGCGCGATGTTCGCGCTGGTGTTCGCGGTCGTCCGGCTGGAGGACCCCGGCTCGGGATGGGGCTGGACGGTCGCCGCGCTCGCCGCCGGGCTCGTACTGCTCGCCGCCTTCACCGCGATCGAGCGGCGGTCGGCCGCACCGCTGATACGCCTGGGCATCCTGCGCTCGGGTCCGCTCGTCCGCGCCAACCTCGGCGCGCTGCTGTTCGGCGGCTCGTTCTTCGGATTCCAGTTCCTCGTCGTCCTCTACCTGCAGGAACTGCGCGGCTGGTCGTCGTTGCAGGCCGCCCTGGCCCTGCTGGTCGTCAGCATCGACGCCGTACTCGCCCCCACCCTCACCCCCCGGCTGGTGAACCGCTTCGGCAACGTCCGGGTGATCCTCGGCGGGCTGTGCCTCGCCGCCGTGGCCTACGCCCTGTTCCTGCCGGTCGGTCTCGACTGGACGTACGCGGCGATGTTCCCGACCATGCTCCTGCTCGGCCTCGCCTTCGCCCTGACATACGGGCCGCTCACCATCGCCGCGACCGACGGCGTGCCCGAGAGGGAGCAGGGGGTCGCCGGCGGCCTGCTGTACACCTCGTTCCAGTTCGGCTCGGCGCTCGGCCTGTCGGCGGCGACCGCCGTCAACGTCGCCGCCACCGGGGCCGGCGGATCGCTCCTGGCGGGGCTCGACGGCTTCCGCGCGGCCCTGTTCGTCCCGGTCGTGATGGTCGTCGCGGGAGCGGCCATCACGGTGTCCGGCCTTCGCGGGCGCACCGGGTCCGGCGGCACCCGCCACCGGACCCCGGTCGTCGCCGAGGCCGGGTAGGGCGGGCGTTCCGGGATATCGACAGGATCGGCGACGCGCTGGGCGGGGACCGCCTCGCGACCGACTTCGACCACGGTGACGGGCCGGCGCCCGATGAGGCCCGATCGATCGTCGACCGGGCCCCCGTGCACTGACCCTGCACCCCCGTGTGGAGACCCCATCAGGTCAGAAGGCGTCGCCCCAGCGGCCGCAGTCGTCGAACTTGTCGGTGCCCTCGCACACCCGGACCTTGAAGTCGTCGAAGCCGCTGCTCCCCTTGAACCCGCCGAACCGGTCGATGTCACCGTGACCGAGGGTCTTGAAGACCTTGGTGTGCGAACCGAACCGGTCGTGCCACTTGAACCACACGTAGCTGTAGGAGCGGTCGCGGTCACGGTCGAACAGGTCGCCGTAGAACCAGTAGCGGCCGCCCTCCTTGGTCCAGTAGCCCTTGAAGTAGGACCGGTGCCCGAAGTCCTCGCCTCGGCCGAAGCCGGAGTAGTAGGGGCCGAAGAAGTGCTTGCTGAAGGTCTGTGCCTGCTGCGGGGCGGTCGCGGTGGTCGTCGTGCCGGCGGTCGAGGCCGTCGCCGCCGGGGCCACGGTCACACCGGCCAGCAGCGAACCGGCCAGGACCGCTCCGGCGAGAAGTGCGCGCTTCGTGCTCATGTTCATGCTCCCGTGAGTGCGGTGTGGAGACTTGTCGTTCGGACACCACAGACGTTAGAAAGCTATGAAGAACCCTTCTGCGTACGAATCCACACTCATCCCCGAGAGTGCACTATTACGCATTCCCGCCCCTCCATGACGGCCGAGGGGACCCGCACCGCGGCGGTCCGGGATCGAACGGCTCTCGATGTCGGCGCCACCCGAGTCATGATCACGTCATCGCTCCGGCAGGGATCTCCATGAGGGCGCGCTGGAGCGGCCGGGCGACGGTATCGATCATTACGGTGCTGGCGCGTGAAGATCCTCATGCTGACGGGCGCCGCGGCGTCCGCCCTCGTCCTGTCCCTGCCCGCCATCGCCGCGACGGCACCGGCCGCTCTTCCCGAGCCGCCGTCCGTCACCGTCGCCCGAACCGAACTCGACCAGTTGAAGACGGCGGCGCCGCGCCCGATGACCGGCTACTCCCGCGCCAAGTTCCCGCACTGGTCCGCCCAGGGCGGCGCCTGCAACACGCGCGAGAAGGTCCTCGCCAGGGAAGGCTCGCTCGTCTTCCAGGACGGCCGGTGCCGGGCCATCTCCGGCACCTGGAGGTCGGCCTACGACGGGAGGATGATCGCCTCCGCGAGCCAGGTCGACATCGACCACATGGTCCCCCTGGCCAACGCGTGGCGCTCCGGCGCCGACGGCTGGACCACGGAGAAGCGGGGCGAGTTCGCGAACGACCTGAAGAACTCCCAGCTCATCGCCGTTTCCGCCGCGTCGAACAGGAGCAAGGGCGACCAGAGCCCCGACCAGTGGCGCCCGCCGCTGGTGAGTTACTGGTGCACCTACGCGCGCGCCTGGACCGACATGAAGTTCGACTACGACCTCACCGTGACCGACGCCGAGCGGGCGGCGCTGAAGAGCATGCTCGACACCTGCGACGCGGAATGAACGAGCGGTACCGGTCCGAGGTGACCGCCGGTCCCGGTGGGGTGATGACCGACGAGGTGGGAACCGTCACCGGAGACCTCACCGTGGTCACCGAGATCGCCGGCGGCCAGGCCGCCGTCCGCGTGCAGTACACCGGCGCGGAGGAGTGGTACGTCGCCACGGGCAGCCCGCTCCCCGTCTCGGCGGGCAGCGGCGAGGGGATCCACGAGGCGGTGGTGGCGATGATCCGGCACGGCGCGCCCGAGGGTGTCGCCCAGGCGACCGGCTGACACCACCGTCGATGCCCCGCTCTCCGGCCGGCGGGGAGCGGGGCATTTCTCGCGCGTACGAGGCCGGCGCGGGTGGTGCTCCTGGTCGTGGTCGGCCCGGGATCGTCCAGGCGCCGATCAGGGGGTACGCGGATCTGCGTACGGTGAAGCCTCGGGTGAGCGGATGTCCCGGCGCGGCCGCGCGCCCAGACTCTGCGCATGCCGACCATGCTCATTCGTGCCTTCCGCGTGCCCGACCTCCGGAAGAAGATGCTCTTCACTCTGGCGATGATCACGCTGTTCCGGTTCGGGCAGATCCTGCCCGCGCCCGGCGTGAACGTGGTCGCGGTGCGGGAGTGCCTGAACACGACCCGCGGCGGGCTCATCGACATGTTGCAGCTGTTCAGCGGCGGGGCGATGCTGAAACTGTCGGTGTTCGCCCTCGGGATCATGCCGTACATCACCGCCGGCATCGTGATCCAGTTGCTCACCGTGATGGTCCCGCGTCTGGAGGCGCTCAGGAAGGAGGGGCGTCAGGGGCAGGCGAGGATCACCCAGTACACGAGGTATCTGACGGTGGCGCTGGCCGTGCTCAACGCCACCACCGTCGTGTCGCTGGCTCGCGCGGGCCGGATCTTTCCCGGCTGTGACCGGCAGATACTGCACGACCGGAGCCCGATGACGATCGCGGTGATCGTGGTCACCCTGGTGGCCGGGACGTGCGTGATCATGTGGCTGGGCGAGCTGATCACCGACCGGGGGATCGGGAACGGCATGTCCATCCTGATCTTCACGCAGGTCATCGCCGTGTTCCCCTCCTACATGTCGAACATCTTCCTGCTCAGCCCGTTCGCCCTGGCGACGATGCTGGTCGCGGGCGTCTTCCTGGTGGCGGCGGTGGTCTTCATGGAGCAGGCGCAGCGACGGATCCCGGTGCAGTACGCCAAGCGGCTGGTCGGGCGCAGGATGTACGGCGGAACCTCGACCTACCTTCCGCTGAAGGTCAACCAGGCCGGGATCGTCCCCGTCATCTTCACCTCGTCCCTGCTCCTCCTGCCGCAGCTGGCGATGCAGCTGATGGGCGGCACGGGACCGGTCGCGGCGTGGATCGCGCGCTATCTCGTCTCGGGCGACCACCCGGTCTATGTGACGGCGTACCTGGTGCTGATCGTGGCCTTCACCTACTTCTACGTGTCGATCACCTTCGATCCCGTGGAGGTGGCCGACAACATGAAGCGGTTCGGCGGGTTCGTGCCCGGCATCCGGCCCGGACGCCCCACCGCGGAGTACCTGCGGTTCGTGCTCTCGCGGCTGACGGCCCCGGGAGCGGCCTATCTCGGCACGCTGTCGCTGATCCCGATCATCGCGTTCATGCTGCTGCGCGATCCGGCGACCCAGCAGAACTTCCCGTTCGGCGGAACCACGGTCCTCATCATGGTCGGGGTGGGCCTGGACACGGTGAAGCAGATCGAGGCGCAGCTGGAACAGCGCGACTACCGGGGCTTTCTCAAGGGATCGTCAACCCGGATCTGACCGCGAAGACGACCAGCTGGGCGCGGTCGCGGGCGTGCAACTTGACCATGGCGCGGCTGACGTGGGTGCGAACCGTCTCGGGGCTGATGACCAGCTCCGCGGCGATCTCGTCGTTCGATCGGCCGGTGGCGACCCAGGCCACCATCTCCCGCTCCCGGGGAGTGAGGGTGTCGAGGCCCTCGACCGGGGTGATGTCGTGCCGGCCGAACAGCCCGATCACCTTCCTGGTGACGGACGGGGAGAGCAGGGCCTCGCCCGAGGCGACGACCCTGATCGCGTGGGTGAGCTCCTCGGGAGCGCTGTCCTTGAGAACGAATCCGCTGGCCCCGGCCTGGAGGGCGGCAAAGATGTACCGGTCGACCTCGAAGGTGGTGACGACGACCACCCGGGTGGTGTTGAGCGCGGGATCGGCGGCGATGGCACGCAGCGTGTCGATGCCGTCCATGCCGGGCATCCGGATGTCGAGGAGGAGGACGTCGGGGCGGGTGTCACCGAGCAGCCGGAGAGCCGCGGCGCCGTCCGCGGCCTCACCGGCGAACTCCAGGTCGGGCTCCCTGTCGATGAGCGCCCTGAGCCCCATGCGCACGACGGCCTGATCATCGGCGAGCGCCACGCGGATCGTGCCCGCCGGAGAAGTCACGCGGTGTCCTGCGGCGTCAGCCACCGCGGGGCGTCGGTCGTGGAGCTCGCCGGCCTCACGCGATGTCCGGGGAAGGCTTCATGTCGTACCCGGGGGGAGCCTCGTGCGGTGCGCGGGGAAAGCAGGCCACGACCTGGAACCCGCCGCCCTCGCGAGGGCCCGCGCTGAAGGCACCACCGGCCTCCGCCACCCGGACCCGCATCCCGGCCAGCCCTCGGCCCTCGTCCGTTCCGGCACGGCCGCTCCCCCTGTCCGCGACCTCCAGAACGAACCGGCCCGGGTCGCCGGAGACCCGGACCAGGGCTCTGGTCGGGCCGGCGTGGCGCAGGACGTTGGTCAACGACTCGCGCACGACGCGATAGACCGTGCCTTCGAGGTGCGAGGGAACGCTCGGCTCGGCCGGTTCGACGTCGACGGGCAGCCCCGCCGCGCGCACTCCGTCGATCAGCCGGAGCAGGTCGTGGTCGGCGGCCACCGGGTCGATGAGGTCGAGCGCGGAGCGGAGCTGGTTGAGCGCCCGCACGCTGGTCGAGCGGATCGCCTCCAGCGACTCGCGAACCTGGTCGGGCCGCTCGTCGAGCATGAGCAGGGCGACCCCGGCCTGCATGGCGATGGTCGCGAGGCCGTGCCCGGCGGCGTCGTGCACCTCGCCCGCGATGCGCGCCCGCTCCGCGGCGATCAGCTCCCGTGCGCTCGTCGACGCCCGCGCCGTCTCGCCGACCGGCTCGGTGACCGTTTTCACCAGCAGCGCCGGACGGACCGGCGCCGCGGTCAGACCCCAGCTCGCCGGGACATCCGTGCCCGTGATCCGGTCGCGCGAAGTCTCCGCGTCGAGGACCTGGCCCGCCGGGACACCCGCGCCGGGGGACCTGGCCGCGACACCCGCGTCCAGGGGCTGACTGGCCGCGCTGCGGGCCTGGACGAGACCGCTGGACGGCCACGGGATGGCCAGCCAGCCCACCCAGGCCAGCATGAGGATGACCGGCAGGTCACGGACCCGGCCCAGGCGGGAAAGCGCCACCGCGGCCGCCGCGAGGGAGGCGTGCGGACGGCCGTCCGGATGCGTGGGCTCGGTCACCGTCCTCCATCAGAACAGACTCGGGTGAACCGATCCTAGCCAGTGCCGGGCGGTCCCGTCCGGACCCGGAGGTGAGCGTGCCCTGACCGCCTACCGGCGGTCTCGCAGGGATTCCAGCAGGCGCGACAACTCCTCGGTG
>NZ_JBEXUE010000106.1:23131-25202 GCF_040614275.1 Streptosporangium sp. NPDC006013 | reverse complement strand
ACTACGATCGACCCCATGGAGGCCTCGGCGGCCAGACCCCCTACGAACGCCTTAAGCAGAAGACTCAGACCCAGGCGTAAACGATCAATGTCAGTTGCACACCGCTCGGGCTCCACTATCGGCTCGCTCTGATCGCCTCGGCGATCTCATCCCAGCGTCCGCCATCCGCGAGTACATCGCGCTCCTGGAGCGAGAGGCCGCCTGATGACCGAACGACGTAGCCGTGGGGACGGCGGGCTGCACTGGGACGAAGCTCGGCAACGCTGGATCGCTTCGGTGACGGTCGGCTACACCCCGGCGGGCAAGCGGATCGTGAAGAAGGCCAGCGGCAGAACCAAGACCGCAGCCATGAAGAAACTCAAGGAGATCATCCGCGACTACGAAGACGGGCTCCTCGTTTCCTCGACCGGCTACACCGTGGCCGACGCCGTAAGGAACTGGCTGGAGTTCGGGCTCAGCGGCCGAGGGGCCGCGACGGTGGACAAGTGCTCGATCCTCGCGAACAAGCACATCATCCCTGGCCTGGGCGCACGGAAGCTCGTCGACCTCACCGCGGACGACGTTGACCGCTGGCTGGCCGACAAGGCGAAGGAGCTGAGCACGCGGACCCTCCGCGAACTGCGCTCGATCCTCGTCCGGGCCATCTCTCGCGCCCAGGCTCGAGACAAGGTGAAGCGAAACGTCGCGCTGCTCTGCGAGATCCCCAGGGGAACGGAGGGACGTCCCTCCAAGTCGCTCACCCTCGACCAGGCGGAAGCCGTGCTCAAGGCATCCGAAGGCACAGCGCTGCACGCCTACATCGTGCTCTCGCTACTGCTCGGAGCTCGTACGGAAGAACTGCGGGCGCTCACCTGGTCACACGTCGACCTCGACGGCACCCCGCCCTCCATCATGGTCTGGCGGTCGGTGCGGGAGGGCGGCGACACCAAGACCCGCAAGTCCCGGCGAACACTGGCCATGCCGAGGCGCTGCGCTGACGCGCTCAAGCTCCACCGCGAGCGTCAGGAGGTGGCCAAGCGGGCGGCCGGTGACGACTGGCAGGACAACGGCCTCTTGTTCGCATCCAAAGTCGGCACGGAGCTCGACGCGCACAACGTCCGGCGCTCATTCCGGGCGGTGCTCAAGAAGGCCGGTCTGAACGAGAAGGAGTGGACACCCCGGGAGATGCGGCACAGCTTCGTCTCGCTGCTGTCGGACTCCGGCGTCCCACTGGAGAACATCTCCCGCCTGGTCGGCCACCGCAACACCTCGGTCACCGAGACCGTCTACCGCAAGCAGCTCCGCCCGATGCTCCTGGAAGGAGCTGAAGCAATGGACCGCCTCTTTGAGAACCGCCCGGAACAGTAATGGTCGGCCTAAGCGGGGACAAAACATCGCTACTGCTCAGAATCTGAACGTAATCCCCTCAAGGGCTGGTAGCCACAGATCTTCTGAGGCCGGACGATTATGAAGGAAATGCTCCTTCAATGCGGATTGATTAGTGTTTAGTGTGATCTACCACATGTAAGGCGTCATGACTCGAAAAGCGAACGTAACGGCTCGCTTTCTCGGCTGTCGGTGATCGGACGGCTCCGCCCGGCCACCCCGAGATGTGATGCCGACCGGAAAGGACGATATACGGTGCCTGATACGGGTCAGCGGGACACGGGTGATCCCAAGGCACTCGGCCACGACACGACCGAACCACACGCGAGTGCTTCCCCCGACCTCGGTCAGGCTGTCCCGACCGCCCGCCAACGCCTTGGGTGGATCGCCGCGGTGACGGCCTGCGTGGCGCTCGGCACGCTCGTCGTGTCCATTGCACTCTTCGCGATCTTCTGGCCTTCCACAGGACTGTTCGGCTATGACGATGTCGTCAACTTGGATGACACCATCGAGGCGGTGGCGGTCGGGCAGATCAACGGCCGACCGATCGCCGTCACCGACGACTATGACGGCACCATGCAGGTGTGGGACCTGACCACGTACAAACCCATCGGCGAGCCGATGACCGGCCACACCGAAGCCGTCCAGGCAATGGCGATCAGCGAGGTCGACGGCCGACCGATCGCCGTCACCGGCGGCTACGACA
>NZ_JBEXUE010000106.1:0-23032 GCF_040614275.1 Streptosporangium sp. NPDC006013 | reverse complement strand
AACACCGTACGGATATGGGACCTGACCACACGCAAACCCATCGGCAAACCGATGACCGGCCACACCGACCTCATCCATGCGGTGGCGGTCGGGCAGATGAAAGGTCAGCCGGTCGCCGTCACCGGTGGCTACGACAACACCGTGCGAGTGTGGGACCTGACCACGTACAAACCCATCGGCGAGCCGATGACCGGCCACACCGAAGCCGTCCGCGCGGTGGCGATCAGCGAGGTCGACGGCCGACCGATCGCCGTCACCGGCGGCTACGACAACACCGTACGGATATGGGACCTGACCACACGCAAACCCATCGGCAAACCGATGACCGGCCACACCGACCTCATCCATGCGGTGGCGGTCGGGCAGGTGAAAGGTCAGCCGGTCGCCGTCACCGGCGGCCGAGACAACACCGTGCGCGTGTGGGACCTGACCACACGCGAACCCGTCGGCGAGCCGATGGCCGAGCACGCCAAGGATGACTTCACTCACACGGTCTGGGCGGTGGCGGTCGGACACGTGAACGGCCGACCGGTCGCCGTCACCAGCGACGACGGGCGAGTCTGGGATCTGACTACGCGCGTACCCAGCGGCGCGTTGACGACCGGCCGCATAGAGGCCGTTCATGCGGTAGCGGTCGGGCAGGTCAACGGCCGACCGATCGCCCTCACCGGCGGCTATGACAAGATCGTGCGGGTGTGGGACCTGACCACGCATGAACTCCTCGGCGAACTGGCGAACCAGGAATCGACCCCATCGACCCCGTAGCCGCGGTCGGCCAGGTGAACGATCAATCGATGCCGTCACCGGTGACGGCATCGTGCGGAGGTGCGGTTCCTACACCTGACGAGGCGGCCTGCCAGACAGCTGAGCCGAAAACCTGACTCCGTTCGCTGCCTGGGCGGCGCCTCCCCAACCCATAGTCACTCAGTTGGTCATCCAGCAACGCAGAAGGCCACTCCCGATCTCTCGGAAGTGGCCTCTGACCTGGTGGAGATGAGGGGATTCGAACCCCTGACCCCTTCGATGCGAACGAAGTGCGCTACCGGACTGCGCTACATCCCCAAGACGTGGACTAGATTAGCAAACTTCCGGGGGCACTCGCGCCATCCAGAGCCACCGTCAGTCGCCGACCGCGCGGCGGGGTGTCTCGGCGTACTGGTCGAAGAGTTCGTCGCGGAGCGCGGTCAGGTCGATGACCTCGGCCACCGGGCGCTGGGCCTCCAGCAGGGCGGCACGACGGCGGGCGCGTCTGGCACGTTCCGCGCGGGCCTTGGCGGCCGCTCTCCGCTGCTCGGCGTCGATCTGCACGGTGACCCGGAGAATGGCCAGATAGGCCCCCAGAAGCACCACGGAGGGCGCTACGCCCCACCAGGGGATGACCTGGACGGCGGCCGTCACCACGGAGGCGAGCAGGAGCAGCACGCACCAGAAGGTCAGCCGCCTGCGCTTGGCCACCTGCCGCCCCCGGCGGCGGAGCTCGGCGCGACGGCGCTCGGCCGCGACCCTCCGCGGGTTGGGCCGGCGGGCGGGCGGGGTCTCGGGCGCGGCCTGGGCACCCGTCGAGGTCTCCCGGCCGAGGGGCGGCGACGCGTCGTCGCCCGGCGGGAACTCCGACATGGTCCCGGTGGCGGAAAGGCCCCCCGAGGAGGACTCGGCCGGGGACTCCGGGGAGGATTCGTGCGGCGGCTCGACCAGGGTCTCGGTGGAATCCTCGTCGTAGGCGTACGACTCGGGGTCCTTGGTCGTCTCGACGAGGGTGTTGCGGTCGCGGCGCAGCCACATGGGCACGAGCACGCACAGCCACATAATGACAATGGCCAAATACAAGACAACGCTGCTCACGGCCACCTCCGGGCAGCATGAAGACGCGGGTGGTCTCCCGGCGCCTTCGATGTGCTCATGTCACGCACCGTAAGACCGCGTGTCACTATTTGACGAGCATTCGATGCGGTGTGTCGTGAGATCTTCAAACCTCTTCGTGCGGAGTGCCGCCGTGGGCGGCCGCCTCACGGGCCCGCCGCCACCGCACAAGCAACCCTCTCGGCGCGTCTTCGACCGTGAGCGCGTAACAAATGTGGTCACGCCAGGCACCATCGATGTGCAAATGCCTACGTCTGATGCCCTCTTCCCTAAAACCAAGTTTTTCAACCACTCTGCGGCTCGCGTGATTTTCCGGCCGGATATTGGCCTCGACCCGGTGCAGCCCCGTGGTGAAGAAGCAGTGATCGACCGCCATGGCGACCGCGGTGGGGGTGATCCCGCGACCGGCCAGCGCGCCGTCCACCCAGTAACCGATCTGGGCCGACCTGGCGGAGCCCCAGACGATGGCGCCCACGGTGAGCTGCCCGGCGAAGGCGCCCTCATAGGTGATCACCCACGGTAGTGCGAGGCCCTGCCGGGCCTCCCTGCGGAGGGTTCCGGCCATCGAGATGTAGGGGCCGAGGCCGGTCTTGAAGAGGGGGGTTTCAGGATTGCTCGGCTCCCAGGGACGGAGCCAGTTCGCGTTGCGCAGCCGCGACTCCCGCCAGACGCGTACGTCCCGCAGCCGCAGCGGTCGAAGTCCTACCGGACCTTCCGTCAGTGTCACCGGCCAGCCACGAAGTCGATCCACGCCCTCCATCATCCCCCCAACACCGCCCACCGTGCCATGGGAGGCGACGGGCCCGCGTGAAGGTACGAGTCAGCGAGGGTGGTCTCCCCCGCGGATCTGGTCCACGGCATGCCGGAGCACCGGCGCCAGCACGGCCATGCCGTCGCGCACCCCTCCGGAGGAACCGGGCAGGTTGACGATCAGCGTGCCACCCGCCTGCCCGGCGAGCCCGCGCGACAGGATCGAGGTGGGCACCTTCTCCCGGTTGACCTGGCGGATCGCCTCGGCGATGCCGGGGACCTCCCTGTCGATCACCCGCCGGGTCATCTCCGGGGTGAGGTCGGCCGGGGTCAGCCCGGTGCCGCCGGTGGTGACGATCACGTCGTACCCCTCGGCCACCCCGGAGCGCAGCGCCGCCTCGACCGGCTCGCCGTCGGGCACCACCCTCGGCCCGTCCACCTCGCACCCGGCCTCGGCGAGCAGCCCGGCCAGCAGCTTCCCGGACGTGTCCTGGTACGTCCCGGCGGCGGCCCGGTTGGACGCGGTGATCACCAGGGCTCTCATGAGGTTCCCCTGGTCCAGACGCCCGTCTTGCCGCCGGTCTTCTCCTCGACCCGGACATCGGTGATCACGGCGGCCGGGTCGACCGCCTTGACCATGTCGATCAGAGCGAGCGCGGCGACCGAGACCGCGGTCAGCGCCTCCATCTCGACCCCGGTACGGTCGGCGGTCTTGACCCGTACCGTGATCTCCACGCCGTCGTCGACCACGGCCAGCTCGACCTTGACCCCGTGCAGCGCGATGGGGTGGCAGAGCGGGATCAGGTCGGGGGTCCGCTTGGCACCCATGATCCCGGCGATCCGCGCGGTGCCGATCGCGTCGCCCTTGGGGACCTCCCCCGACCGCAGCAGCGCCACGGCCTCGGCCGAGAGCAGCACCCTGCCGGTGGCGGTCGCCGTACGGACGGAGACCTCCTTGGCCGAGACGTCCACCATGCGCGCCGCGCCGGTCTCGTCGATGTGCGTGAATCCAGTCACAGTGGGATGACCTCCACACTCGCGCCCTCGGGAAGCTCGACGACGTCCTCGGGGACCACGATCAGGGCGTTGGCCGAGGCCAGGGCGGCGAGCTGGTGCGAGCCCTGCCTGCGCACCGGGTCGACGGTGCCGCCGGGGCCGAGCACGCCGCGCAGGTAGGAGCGCTTGCCCTGGGGCGAGCGGAGCGGCCCGCTGGTGACCGCCCGCACGGTCGCCGTGGGCTCGGCGGCCAGACCGCCCATCTTCCGCAGCGCGGGCCGGACGAACACCATGAACGACACGAACGACGACACCGGGTTGCCCGGCAACGTGAAGATCGGGATGTGGTCCTCGCCGACCACGCCGAAGCCCTGGGGCATGCCCGGCTGCATGGCGACCCGCTCGAAGCGGACCGTGCCGAGCGGCCCGAGGGCCTCCTTGACCGGCTCGTACGCCCCCATCGAGACACCGCCGCTGGTGATCACCAGGTCGGCCCGCAGGAGCTGCGCGTCGAGCTGGTCGAGAAACTGCGCGGCGTCGTCGACGACGATCCCCGCCCGGTAGCCCTCGCCACCCGCCTCGCGGACCGCGGCGATCAGGGCGAAGCTGTTGGACTCCCAGATCTGGCCGTCGCCCAGGGGCAGGCCGGGCTCGACCAGCTCGGCCCCGGTGGATATCACCACCACCCTCGGACGGGGCCGCACCAGCACCCGGCGGCGGCCCACCCCGGCCAGCACTCCGAGCTGCGCGGGCCCGATCGGGGTGCCCGCGGGCAGCACGACGTCACCGGCGCGCACGTCCTCTCCCGACCTGCGAATGGCGTTCCCCGGCGGCGCGGGACGGTTGATCACCACCTGCGCGGTACCGCCGTCGGTCCACTCGACCGGGATCACCGCGTCGGCCCCGGCGGGCAGCGGGGCCCCTGTCATGATCCGCATGACCATGCCGGGGCCGATGGCCTGCATCCGGCCGTCGCCGGCCGCGATGTCGTCGATCACCGGGAGCGTCACCGGGGCGTCGGCGACGTCCTCGGCCCGCACGGCGTAGCCGTCCATCGCGGAGTTGTCGAAGGGCGGCAGCGGAACCGGGGCCGTGACCTCCTCGGCCAGCGTGGTGCCCAGCGCCTGCTCCAGCTCCACCTCCAGCGGAGCGAGGACCCGGACCGTACGCAGGATGTCGGAAAGGTGGTCGTCGACCGATCTCATGGAGCTCATCGCGCGGCCAGGAACTCCTTGAGCCAGGGCAGGAACTCCGGTGCCAGGTCAGGGCGGTCGGCGGCGAACTGCACCACCGTACGGAGGTAGTCGAGCTTGTTGCCGGTGTCGTAGCGGCGGCCTCGGAACAGCACTCCGTGCACCGGGCCGCCCTGGTCGTTGCCGCGCCCGGCGAGGGTACGCAGGGCGTCGGTGAGCTGGATCTCGTTGCCGCGCCCCGGCGGGGTGTTCTCCAGGACCTCGAAGACGGCCGGGTCGATCACGTACCGGCCGATGACCGCCCAGTTGGACGGGGCCTCGTCCGCGGGGGGCTTCTCCACCAGGTCGGTCACCCTGACCACGTCGTCCTCGTCGGTGGGCACGATGGCGGCGCAGCCGTACAGGGAGACCTGCTCCCTGGGGACCTCCATCAGCGCGACGACGCTGCCGCCGTACACGCCGCGCACCTCGATCATGCGCTTGAGGAGCTCGTCGCGGTAGTCGATGAGGTCGTCACCGAGCAGGCACGCGAAAGGGCTGTCGCCCACGTGCTGCTTGGCGCAGAGGACCGCGTGGCCGAGGCCGCGCGGCCTGCCCTGCCGTACGTAGTGGATGGTGGCCAGGTCCGCGGGCTCGCGTACCTGGGAGAGGCGCTCGTCGTCGCCCTTGGCCTCCAGGGCCTCCTCAAGCTCGATCGCCCGGTCGAAGTGGTCCTCGATGGAACGCTTGTTCTTCCCGGTGACCATGAGGACGTCGAGCAGTCCGGCGGAGACCGCCTCCTCGACGACATACTGGATCGCGGGCTTGTCGACGATCGGCAACATCTCCTTGGGGGTCGCCTTGGTCGCCGGAAGAAAACGGGTGCCCAGACCCGCCGCGGGGACAACGGCTTTCGTCACAGCATCGAAGTCGGCCATAACCGAAACCATAGTGGAGGGACCCGTGGACAAGCTGAGGCTGCGTGCCACTATCGAGGCGGCGCGGGCCGCGATCCCCGATGAGCGGCGCCATGCGGCCTCCGTCCAGATCAGGGAATCCCTGCTGGACCGGCCCTGGGTGCAGATGGCCGGGCTCGTCGCGTGCTACTGGTCGATCGGGACGGAGCCCGCGACCCACGGGCTGGTCTTCGCCCTGTGGAAGCACGGCGCGACCGTGATCCTGCCCGTGCTCCGCGACGACGCCGATCTCGACTGGGCCGTGTACGACGGCCCGGACACCCTGGCCCCCGGCCGCTTCGGGATCATGGAACCGGTCGACACCCGCCGCGGCGTCGACGCGATCAGGACCGCGGCACTGGTGATCGTGCCCGCGCTGGCGGTGGACAGGTCCACCGGGGTACGGCTCGGGCGGGGCGGCGGCTCCTACGACCGGGCACTGGCCAGGGTCGGCCCGAACGTGCCGACCGTGGCGCTGCTGCACGAGGGCGAGTTGCTCGACGACGTGCCCGCCGAGCCGCACGACGTGGCGGTCCGCTACGCGGCGACGCCCGAGGGGATCTTCAGGACGGGCGCCACGGGCACCTGAGCCGGCACGCGGGGCACCCGGCCGCCCGAGAAACCTCCGACGCCGGCGCCTCGGACACGCGACCGACCCGGAGACCTCCACAACCAGCGCCGGGAGCACCCGACCACCCCGGAGACCTCCACAACCGGCACACGAGCACCCGACCGGCCCGGAGACCTCCACAACCGGCGCCGGGAACATGTGCCCGACCACGGTGAGTCACCGGAGCCGGCATCGTGAACACACAATCACCGCCTGTCCCGGGCCGGTGTGCACCCGGGCTGTGACCCGCTGTGCGCGTGGGGCGTGTGTGACGCCCTTTTCGAATGCGACACAATGGTCCCCACAGACAGAGAGGGGACCAGATGGGGCTGGACGTCTGGCTGCTTCTCGGTGCCGGAGTCGTCATCGCGGCCGTCGTCGCCGTACGTGTCGCCCACTGGAGCGGACTGCCCAGCCTTCTGATCTTCCTGGGCTTCGGAGTGCTCCTCGGTGAGTCCGGGCTCGGGCTGCAGTTCGAGAACCCGGAGCTCGCCCAGCAGATAGGCCTGATCGCGCTGGCGATCATCCTGGCCGAGGGTGGCCTGACCACCACCTGGAGCCACGTCAAGGGAGCCATTCCCACCGCCCTGGTGCTCGCCACCGTCGGCGTGGGGGTGAGCATCGCGGCCGTCGCGATCTCGGTGCACCTGATCCTCGGCCTGGACTGGCGGACCGCGTTACTGCTCGGCGCGATCCTCGCCTCCACCGACGCCGCCGCCGTCTTCTCCGTGTTGCGCCGCCTGCCCCTGCCGCCGCGCCTCGCGGGCATCCTGGAGGCCGAGTCGGGTTTCAACGACGCGCCCACGGTGATCGCGGTGATGCTGCTGAGCACCGCCACCTCGCCCAGCCTCGGGGTCGCGCTGTTCGACGTGCTCTTCGAGCTGGTGGTGGGCGCGGCCATCGGCCTGGCGGTCGCCCCGCTCGGCATCTACGCGCTGCGCCGCATCGCGCTCCCCGTCTCCGGCCTGTATCCCATCGCGGTGCTGGCCCTCGCGTTCGTCGCCTACGCGGGAGCCGTGTTGCTGCACGGCAGCGGCTTCCTGGCGATCTATCTCGCGACGCTGGTCATGGGCAACTCCCGGATGCCGCACCGCGCGTCCTCGCGAGGTTTCGCCGAGGGCGTGGCCTGGCTGGCCCAGATCGGCCTGTTCGTCATGCTCGGGATACTGGTCAGCCCTTCGGAGATGCCGGCCGCGATCGTACCCGGCCTGGTCGCCGGGCTGATCCTGGTCGCGGTGGCCCGCCCTCTGTCGATCATGGTTTCCGCCTTCCTGACCCGGCTGACGGGCATCGCCAGGCTCAGCTGGCGGGAACAGGCGTTCCTGTCGTGGGCCGGGTTGCGCGGCGCGGTGCCCATCGTGCTCGCGACCATCCCCTGGGCCGCCACCTCCATCGAGAACGGCACGGCCAAGCTCGTGTTCAACGAGGTCTTCGTGATCGTCGTCGTCTACACGCTGCTGCAGGGGCCGACCCTGCCGTTCGTGGCGAAGCTCCTCGGGCTGTCCACCCCCGACGAGGCCCGCGACCTGGAGGTCGAGTCGGCGCCGCTGGAGGAACTCAACGCCGACCTGCTCCAGGTCAAGGTGCCGCCGACGTCCAAGCTGCAGGGCGTGGAGATCTTCGAGCTGCGACTGCCCCGCGACGCCCAGGTGACGCTGATCGTCAGGGAGGGCCGGACGTTCGTCCCCACCGACTCCACCAGGATCAAGGTCGAGGACCAGCTCCTGGTCGTGACGACGGCCGCCTGCCGGGACACCGTCGAGCGCCGGATGCGGGCGATCAGCCGCAAGGGCAAGCTCGCGGGCTGGTACGGCGAGCGTGGCGTCTGATCGAGATCTCCCTTTGGAATGCGAAGACGCCAACTCGCGTTTAAGCTTGTCGGCTGCGTACCATTAGCAGTCGCGCCACTAGAGTGCCAATCGGCGCGGACCACATGAGGAGGAGCGCGTGCCCACCTACCAGTACGCCTGCAGTGCCTGTAACCACCAGTTCGAAATCGTCCAGAAGTTCTCCGACGACGCTCTCACCGAGTGCCCGAGCTGCGCGGGTGACCTGCGCAAGGTGTTCTCCGCGGTCGGCATCGTCTTCAAGGGTTCGGGCTTCTACCGGACCGACAGCCGGTCGTCCTCGTCCAGCACGGTGAGCTCGTCGAGCTCCTCGGACTCGTCCAGCGCGTCGAAGTCGTCCGACTCATCGAGCTCCTCGACCTCGTCGACCTCCTCGGACTCGAAGTCCGACGCCAAGCCGGCGAAGGTGGCGAGCAGCCCGGCCCCCGCGGCGTCCTAGGCTCCCGGCCGCCGAGAGGCCCAGGGGCGCCAGGGCTGCCATCGGGAGCCCAGTCCAGAGCGCTCATCTCGGCACTCGGTATCCACAGGCCGCCGGGTGGACTCCCGCAGGAGGTTATCCACAGGCAGTCCCCCGGGCTCCTCAAGTACCCTGCCATGGCGCTAATCTCGGCGCCATGGGCACTCGCGCGGACATCGGAGTCATCGGCGGCTCGGGCTTCTACTCGTTGCTCGACGACGCCACAGAGGTCGAGATCACCACACCGTACGGGCCACCGAGCGACGTCGTCACCGTCGGCCGCATCGGATCGCGCTCGGTCGCCTTCGTGCCCCGCCACGGCCGCGACCATCGCTTCCCGCCGCATCTCATCCCCTACCGGGCGAACCTGTGGGCACTGCGCTCCCTCGGCGTGCGCCAGGTCCTCGCCCCCAGCGCGGTCGGCTCGCTGCGCCCCGAGATCGGCCCCGGCGCCCTGGTCGTCCCCGACCAGCTCGTCGACCGCACCGCCGGCCGCGTACAGACCTACTACGACGAGGGCGGCGTCGTCCATGTCGCCTTCGCCGACCCCTACTGCCCCTCGGGCCGCGAGGCGGCGGTCTCCAGCGCGCGTTCCTTCGACTGGGAGGTCTCCGACGGCGGCACCCTCGTGGTCATCCAGGGCCCGCGCTTCTCGACCCGCGCGGAGTCCCGCTGGTTCAGCGGCAACGGCTGGTCGATCGTCGGCATGACCGGCTTCCCCGAGGCCATCCTCGCCCGCGAGCTGGCCCTCTGCTACACCTCGATCTCCCTCGTCACCGACCACGACGCCGGGGTCGAGGCGGGTGAGGGGGTCACCCACGAGGAGGTCCTCGCCTTCTTCGCCACCAACGTCACCCGGATGCGCTCCCTGATCACCGAGATCGTCACCGCCCTCCCCGAAGACCGCACCTGCCCCTGCCCCACCGCCCTCGACGGCCTCAAGCTCCCCTTCGACCTCCCCGACTGAGCCCACCTCCTGAGACATCGCCGGGCGATCACCGATTCCGTGGGATCGCCGGCAGTCGTCCCCGTCCCGCCATCCGGCGGGGCGTTCCGTCACGGGCACCGCGCCGCCCGGCTCCCATCCATGGAGTCAGCCATGCGCGCCCTGCGCCGCCTCCTCGTCCGCCGTCACCGCCTGCTCGCCGCCCTCGTCGCCGCCCTGGCGATGGGATGCGCCCTGCTGGCCCTACGCCCGGACACCGCCTCGGTGATCGTCCTGACCGCCGCCAGAGATCTCCCCGGCGGCGTGCTGAAGGGGACCGACCTGACACCCGCGGCCCTGAGGCCCGACACCGTCCCCGACGGCGCCCTGAGACCTGGCACGCCGTTCGCCGGAAAGATCCTGGCCGGTCCCGCGCGGCGCGGGGAACCGCTGACCGACATCCGCCTGCTCGGCCCCGGCATGCTGGCCGCCCACGGCCCCGGAACGGTCGCCACCCCGGTCCGCGTCGCCGACCCCGAGACCGCGCGTCTGCTCTCGCCGGGTGACGTGGTGGACGTGCTCGCCGCCGCCACCTCGACGTGGGACGGCACCACCCCCGCGACGACCGTGGCCGAGGACGTCACGGTCCTGGCCACCCCGGACGAGAAGTCCGAGCGAGGCGCCCTCGTCGTGCTGGCCACCACCTCGGCCCAGGCGACCGAACTGGCCTCCGCCCAGGCGGGCGGACGGCTCTCCATCACGATCGGCGCCCGCACGAGGTGATTCCCAGGAGCGTGCTCCCAGCGCCAGGGCCAGGGCGTGACTCTTGGGTCGGGTGGTCAGTTGATCGGACATTCCTGTCCGATCAGTACTCCAGCCGCATTCGTGACCTGTCATAGGGTGAGGCGGGCAGGTTGGCGGGGGCTGTTTACGGCTGGAAGTACTCCGACATCAGGCGGCTGACCCATTCCGGCTGCTTGATGTTCACCGCGCGGAACTCCGCCATCATCGGCTTCAGGTCAATGACCGGGGTGCCGGAGACCGCGTCGAGGCCCACCACCGTCAGTTCGCGGCCGTGGACGGATTCGATGGCGCAGCACGTCACCCCGATGCGGTTCGGTCTGCGGGGGCCGCGGCCGGCGAAGACACCAACGGGCGGGAGGTCGGAGCGGCCGCGGTAGGGGCGGGGTTCACGGTAGTCGTCGTGCTCCGGGAACTGGTCGAAGATGAAGAGGATCTCCACGTGGGAGAAGCCCTCCAGACCCTGGAGGCACGCCTCGCCGAAGCGCTCGTCGATGGTGATCGTGCTGCGGACGGCACCCCAGTTGTCCGTGTGCTGGACGTCCGTTCGGTTGTTCCGGACTGTACCTATCGGTGTGACCTCGAAGCTTGGCATGGCAAGGTTCTATCGCTTTGGTCAGCGTCGCGCCCAGATGAGGATGGCGGCGAGGTGGAGTGCGGCCTGGTAGGCGAGGGCGAGTTCGTCGCACCGTGTGGCCAGGCCGCGCCACTGCTTGAGGCGGTTGATGCAGCGTTCGACGGTGTCGCGCTGCTTGTATGCCTCGGCGTCGAAGCCCGGTGGGCGCCCTCCTTGGCGGCCCCGCCGCAGGCGGTGCCTGACCCGGTCCGCGGGCGGCATCAACGGCTCGATCCGAGCCCACATCGCATCAGTGATCACTAACCGGACAGACACATCCGGTCAACTGATCAATCCACCAAAGAGACGCGCCCTAGCTACGGCACTGTGGCCTCATGGACGATCAAGATTGACGTCGGCTTACCTGAGGTTCGGGCTTGGATCGAGGCCGGTCAGGCCGGCGGTGGCGGTCCACAGGCGCGCCGCGAGTACAGTGTCGGCCAGGTGACCTTGGATGGGTTCGAGGGTGGGCAGGCCGCGGATCCCGAATACCCGAGGCCCCCAAAGTTGGCCACCGCACACCGACGGGTCGAGGACGGCCCGGACGGCGGGCCAGGCGGCGGCCTCCTTGCTCTGCAAGAGGAGGCCGGCGGGCAGGCCGCGCAGTCGTTCGCCGCTGGTTCGGACGTGGACAGGCGGGCGTGAAGGGGTGAGGGAGTCGAGTGCGCCGCCGGGGTGGGTGATCACGCTCAGCGTCGTGCTGCCGGCGGCGCGCAGGCGGCGGTCGAGTTCGAAGCCGAAGAGCATCTGCGCGAGTTTGGATCGTGCGTAGGTGCGCTTTGGCCGGTAGTCGCGCGTGCTCTGGAGGTCGTCAAGGTCCAGGCTCTCGGACTTTGCCGTGAAGCTGCCGGTGGTGACGACGCGGCTCGCGGGTGTGGCCGTCAGCAGGGGGGCGAGCCACCAGATCAGCGCGAAGTGCCCCAGATGGTTGGTGGCGAACATCAGCTCGTTGCCGTCCATGGTCTCGCGCCGCGGCGGCTGGTCGAGCAGCACTCCGGCGTTGCAGACGACCGCGTCCAGTCTGTCCAGTCTCAGGGCGTCCGCGGAGGCTTTGAGCGAGGAGAGGTCGGCCAGATCCAGGCGGATGTGACGGACGTGCGCGCCGGGGACGCGGGCGCGGATCGAGACCTGCGCGGCTTCGGCCTTGGCAGGGTCACGGCTGGCGAGGATGACGGTCGCGCCGGTGCCGGCAAGCTGTTCGGCGACGAAGTATCCGATGCCCGCGTTGCCGCCGGTGACGAGGAAGTTCTTGCCCTCGGCGTGCGGCAGGCGCCGTACGTCCCAGGGGGCCGGGCTGTGGAGGGAGGACATCGTCCGGCTCCTTGCGTTGATGGCTGGTCGGGTCTGCGTTAGTGCTGGAGTTCTTCTGCTGCTCGTCTGGGCATCAGCATCACGGCCGGGACGGTGATGGCGGTGAGGGCTATGACGACGATGAGGCTGGTCGTCATGGCGTGGCCGAAGCCGGAACCGGAGCCGGCCGACTGGAAGAAGACCGAGGTGACGGCGGCCGAGCCGATACCGGCCGCCAGTTGCTGGATCGCCGACAGGGAGCCGCTGGCGCTGCCGGCCTCGTCGGGATCGATGTCGCCGATCGCGACGTCGAAGATCGTGCCGTAGCATGCGCCCATCCCCAGGCCGGTGAGGAAGACGGCTGGTGCGAGGGCCCACAGGCTCAGGCCAGTGCCGGAGGCTGTGACCAGGACGAGCAGCCAGCCGCAGCCGATCAGGATGACGGCCAGGCCGAGGAAGATGAGGGTGCGGCCCAGCTTCTTGATCAGCGCCATGCATGCTCCCGCGGCCACGATGATGCCGACGGTCATCGGCAGCAGTCCCAGGGAGGTGTCTCGCGCCGAGGCGTGCAGCCCTTGCTGCATGAACAGAGAGAGGACGTAGACCAGCCCGGTGGTGGCGGCGAAGACGATCAGTCCGACGAGCAGTCCGGAGCTGAAGCCGCGGTTGCGCAGCAGGGATGGCTTGAGCAGCGGGTCGGTGGCGGTGCTCTGGCGACGGGCGAAGGCGGCGAAGAACGCCAGGCCGGCCGCGATCGAGAGAATCGGGATGGCGGTCCAGCCGTTGCTCGATCCCTCGACCAGCCCCAGGAGCAGGCCGAACATAGTGGCGGCGAGCAACCCTGAGCCCACCCCGTCCACACCGGTGGACGCGTCGCCGTCGTCGTGCGGCAGCAGCCGGACGGCCAGGACCAGGCCGAGGCCGCCGAGCAGCAGGTTGACCAGGAAGATCGGGCGCCACGACAGGCCGGCGATGTCGGCGTCGATGACGAACCCGGCCAGGATCGGGCCGCCGACCGAGGCGAGTCCCAGCAGGGGCCCGAACAACGCGAACGCCTTGGTGAGCATGTCACGCGAGAACGTCTTTGTCATGATCGCCATACCTTGCGGGATCAAGAGCGCTCCGAACGCGCCCTGCACGCCGCGGGCGAGGATCAGCAGAGCCGGGTCGGGTGAGAGCCCGGCCACGGCCGAGGCGATCGTGAAGCCGCTCATGCCGATGAGGAACAGCCTGCGCTGGCCGTACTTGTCGCCCAGTCGCCCGCCGACCACGAGCAGGACGCCCATCGCGAGCATGTAGGCCGACCCGAGCCATTTGATCAGGCCCTCGCCGCCATGCAGTTCGGCGGTGATCGTGGGCGCGGCGATGTTGGTGACCGTGGCGTCGATCATGTCGAGGGCGTCGGCGAGTAGCACCAAACCCAAGATCGACCACATGCGGCGGGTGGACGCGGTCGTCGGCGGGCCGACGGTTGCGGGGGTTGCCATGACGCATCTCCATTCGGAACGAATCTGAACTGACTCAGAAACTATAACCATTATAGATTCGGATGCGTTCCAGGTTCCGATATGATGGGGATATGCCGACGACGATGGGGCGCCGCGAGCGCAAGAAGGCACAGACCCGCCGGGCGTTGTCGGACGCCGCGTTGCGGCTGTTCTGCGAGCACGGGTACGACGGCGTCACCGTCGCTCAGATCGCCGACGAGGCGGACGTCTCCATCGCCACCCTGTTCGCGCACGTGCCAGACGGCAAGGAAGCGCTGATCTTCGACGACGGCACCGAACGACGCGTCTGGCTGGCCACCGCGGTCCGCGACCGGCCCCCCGGCCAGTCAGTGCTGGAAGCCCTGCACCAGTGCATGGCAGCCCGGGGACCCTTCACCAACGATCTCCCGCCCGAACTGCGGCGCAAGCGCGACCTGATCGTCAGCACACCCGCCCTGCGGGAATACTCACGCAAGCTCTGGATAGCCAGCGAGGGCGCCCTGGCTGAGGCCATCGCCGCCGAGAGCGGCCGCGACCCCTCCGACATGACCGTCCGCGCTCTCGCCCGCTACGTCCTGGAGATCCCCGAACTCGCGGGCACGGAACCCGACCCCCTGGCCGCGCTGAACGCCATCTTCGACCTTCTCGAATCCGGCTGGCGCGAGTCGCCCAAAGAAGCCTGATCAAGCCCCCACCTGACCGGCTCGCTCGCCGCGCCGAAGCTAGTGGGGGTCCCACAGATCTTGTGTGTGGCGCTTTCGGCGACGGTATGGGCTCAGCGCTGTCGGGCTTCGGTCGACGGGAGTGGTGGCTGGTGCTGTGCGCCCCAGTCCCATAGTGCTTGGAGAACGGGGCCGAGGCGGTGCCCGTCTGAGGTGAGTGTGTAGTGCACCCGAGGCGGCCAACCGGGCCGGCGGCGGCGATCGAGCACACCGGCTTCTGTCAGGTGCGCCAGCCGATCGGACAGGACCTTGTCCGACAGTGCGGGCAGGGCATGGCGGAGTTCGGTGAAGGTGCGGTCGCCTTGCAGGAATTCGCGGATCACCAGGGTTGTCCAGCGGCCATGCAGCGCCGCGAGGGTGATCTCCACCGGACAGGAGGGGGTGGGTTCGGTGACGTGCGCGCGGGGGTCGTCGGGCAGACCCTGCCGGACCGGGTGACCAACCGTTTGGTGAGCCACGAGGGCGCCTCCTAGCGTTGCCGCGTCTGACTGATTTCTACCTCATGGAAGGACATGCATCGATGATGCGGCAGCTTGCCGAACGTCCCGAGGATGTGCCCATGGTGTTCGCCGAGCGGTTCAACACCGGTGACGTGGAGGCGGTGGCGGAAGTTTATGAGAGCGGAGCGATGTTCGTCCCCGAACCGGGCTCACCGCTGATCGGGCAGGAGGCCCACGCCGCCAATGAACGATTCTTGGATCTCGGGCTGCCGATCACCGTTCGGCCGCGGCACGTGTACACCACGGGCGACATCGCCTTGCTGATCGTCGACTGGCTCATCGACGGCACGGACCGCGATGGCCTGCCTGTCCACATCGAGGGCACCGCCACCGATGTCGCCCGACGCGGGCAAGACGGGCGCTGGCGGTACGCCATCGACAACCCTTTCGGCGTGCAACCAGGAATCGGCGGCCGAACACCCCCTCCGTAGCCCGCCCCAGGTGCCGTCCATCGACCAACGGTGACGCCGCTGGATGACGCGGCGTCACGCACCGTACGGGCGCCTTGTAGCGCCCGCGCGGTGCGTTGACGGCACGGCGGCCTGGGCCGGGGCCGCCGTGCCTGCTCAGAAGTGGCCGATAGTGGCCGAGGTGGAGGTGAGTGCCCAACGGTGCAGGAGCGCGGTCATCTCGGCCTCGCGCATCTGCACCTTCAGCCCCTCGACGGTGCGGTCGCAGAGGAGCAGCGGTTCTGGGGTGGGCCAGGTGGCGATGGCGTGGAAGAGGCGACTGCCGGTGCCATACAGGACGGCCCAGCCGGGCCAGGTGATCTCCAGCATGGCGGCTTCAGCGCGGGCTTCGTGGTCCCAGGTGTAGCAGGGCACGGGAGGGGCGGCCAGGCCGTCGCGGTGGCGTCCACGCGGGCGGGCGGGCCGTCGCCGGATCATGAGATCACCTGCCCGGCCTGCTCCTGGGCCTCTCGGGCGATGGTCTCCTGCCTGTCGGTCTCGGCCTGTAGGGCGTCGAGGGTGTCGGCGTCGACGGTGCGTTCGGCTCCGGCATGGAAAGCGGCCGGGGAGAAGGGCTCCTCCCGGCTGGCCCACAGTCGTCCGGCGTCGCTGAGGATCAGCCGCCAGCCGGGGATGGCCGGTTCGGGTGTGCTGGATCTAACATCGTCCACTGATTGGACCTCCATCCGATCAAGGGCCCGTCCGGACGTTGGTAGCGGAGGACGGGCCCGCTTCATGGGGCAGGGCAGGACACGGAGGGGTACGCCGTACGGGCCGGGCGGCCGGTACGAAGACGGGGTGACCGCTACCCGATGCAGAGCGCAGGCGGTCGTTCGCCCGGGACGGGGCATGCAGCGATACCTGCCCCCGGGCTGGGGCGGTCTGGTTCGGATAGACCTGGCCGGAAGCTCCGTGCGACGACAGCTGGGCACCCGCCGGGGTAGCGACACCGATACAGCGGGCTCGGCAGCCAGGACCTGCTCGGAACGACACTGGACGGGTATCGATGGGGTCGCCTCTGTCGGAGCCCTCTGGGCACACCACTGAGCGACCACCGGCATGGCCACCTCAGCCGGGACCTGCGCGGTAGACCTCTGAGCGGGTACCAGCGGGATCGCCTCGGCCGGAGCGACGAGTACGAGCGGTTCGAAACAGGGCAGGGAAAGGTCTCCGCTACGGCGGGCCTGCAGGCGGGTGGCCATCAGAGCGCCGGAGGGCTGGATGTACTCGTGATGGGCAGGTTGGTCGAGGCAGCCGTGCTCGTAGGGGGCATGCCCACAGGAGGCGCATCCCATCGGCATCGGCGGCGCGTCGGCGAAACAGCCGCAGCCGCTCGCCATGGTCCGGTCAAGGGCCGGAGCACTAGGGTTACTCACGGATCAGGACTCACTTCCTGGTCAAGGGCCCGTCCAGACGTTTGCACCGTCGGGCGGGTCCGCCTTTTAGAAGGGGACATCTCACGAGCAAGGCATGCCTACGCGTGTCCATGCGTGCCTAGGCATGTCTAGGCACGCATGGGATCGCCCAGGCATGCCAACAACGAATACGGTCGCTAACATGATCGATTTCGAGCCTGGCCGGCCTAAGTGGGAGCAGGTCGCAGAGACGTTCGAGCAGCGCATCCACAGCGGTGAATGGCCGCCCGGACACAAGGTCCCAAGCATTGTGGCGATCATGGGTGACTATGCCGTCGGGAACAACACCGCTCGTCACGTCCTCCGCTACCTGCGCGATCTGGGCCTCGTCAAGCTCGTTCCCAGCCTTGGAACCTTCGTGTTGCCATCCGAGCACGCCAGGCAGAACAATCCCGGAGACGCGCGGACCACGAAGCCATGACGGAGCCCCAACGGCCCCAACCAACTCGATCCGCAAGGCAGAGCAGTGATCCAGTGTCATGATGATCTCACTCAGAGTAGTGATTCTGGGCCATCATGCGCCTGCACCGCGCACTACGGCAAGCGTTCCTCATATATTTCTGCCTTCTCCGCGCGTTGTCACCGCAACCTGAAGCACGGAGGATGCCAAGATGCCGGATCTGACACTCACTCCCGCGTGGCGCAAATCCACCCTTAGCGACGGCGGCAACGGCTGCGTCGAGGTGGCCACCAACCTGCCGGGCGTCGTCGCCGTCCGCGACAGCAAGGACCCGTCGGGTCCCGCGCTCGCCTTCTCCCCTGCTGCCTGGAACGACTTCCTCGCGGGCATCCGCAGTGGAGAAATCTGACCTGACGCCGAGTACCGCACGGCTGGAACCGGCGAGAGAACCGTCCGATCACGCGGAAGCTCGTGCTGACGTTCAAGCGCCTCACCGCAGCGCGTACCTGTCCCCCGAAAGATCCACAGCGCTCATCGCCGTGGTGAACAGTAAGGAGTGAGGAGTGACCATGCTCCCTCCCGCCCTGTCCGGCGCCGAGTTCCGTAAGTCCAGCTACAGCAACAGCGGGGATGCGTGCGTGGAAGTGGCCACGAACCTGCCAGGCGTCGTCGCCGTCCGCGACAGCAAGGACCCGTTGGGCCCCGTTCTGACCTTCTCCCCGGCAACCTGGAACGACTTCCTCACGGGCATCCGTACGGGAGAAATCTGAGGCCACCGCAGGATCTCCTCATCCGGCGGTGCCGGATGGGGACGAGCACGGCCGACAGGCTACGGAGGTAGGCGCCTGCGGCTCAATGCGGCCGGAGAAGCTTGAGTGCCTACGGCAGCCGGCTGTCCAGCGCCGACCGTCGTTGGGCGGGAAGGCGCACTGCCGATCTACCGGGAGCACTGACCCATGCCCGTTGGATGGTCCGGTAGTCGATCACGGTGATGCCCTCCTGTTGGAGGAGTTCGTGAGCCGTCGGCGATGTCAGGAACTCGTAGTCGGTTCGGCGTACGCGCCAGCCGCTGTCGATCGCCTGCGACTCCTCGCGGCCGACGCTGGGATGCACCGCCCATTCGCTGAGCCCGGCCGGCAGTTCGCGTAGCAGATGGGCGTATCGGGCCGGCTTGCCCTCGATGCTGAGGGAAAAGCTGTCCAGGAACTCGTTGTCGGTGACCGGCAGGCCCCGCTGTCGCATCTTCTGACGTCCGGGTTCGAGCCAGACCCGCACCGCCAGGCCGTACTCCGCGGCCAGCGCCATGGTCAGATCGAGGATGTCGTCGCGTCCGCCGTCGGCCAGGCAGTGGAAGTCCAGATGCGTTGGTGTGAGCCCGGCGTCGGCCACGGCGTTGATCTGTGCGCGGAACTCAAGCTCTACCTCGTCGAGACGCGCCTGGGCGAGGAACTCGGAACGCCCCGCGGGTGTGGGTATGAACAGTTCGCCCGCGTCGTCGAGCAGCGAGGGCACTTTCTCCTTCGCGGTCAGCGGCCCCCACCGGTAGTGGGCCGTATCGCAGACCAGCGTGAGGTGGATCCCGAACGGGATCTCCGACCGTCGGCGAAGCAGACGCATGGCGTGCGGTGCCGATGGACAAGGCGCCATCAGGCTGCACGAACTGGCGATCCCCTGCTCGATCGAGTCGATCACCGCGGCGTTGATCGCGTCGTACATCCCGAAGTCGTCGCAGTTGACGATGAGCACCCGGGCGTCGGGAGGGAACCCCAGCAGTTCGCTCGACTGCACCAAGGGGGCGGCGGGCTCGACGGCATATCCATCCATGCCCGAAGTGTGAACCGCCGACAAGAGGTCGCGCACGGGAATTACCCGCCTCAGAACGCCACTCCGCCGCCCTCAAGTTCGGTTGGGAGATCGATTTCTAAGGCCGCGGACCGTTCTGCCAGGAGCCCCTACAACAGGGAGCCGAGCTTGGGGTCGTACTCCCAGTGCCAGGGTTCGAAGGGGCTGACGTAGGCCCACTGGGGGTGGATCCAGCCGAACCTCTTGCCGTTGGCCTCCACCCAGTTGAACTCGGCCGAGCGGAAGCGCTCGACGCCCCCGCACAGGTCGACCGCGAGCCCCAGGCCGTGGTTGCTCCGTCCGGGAACCGCGGCGAAGCCGGGGCGGCGGTAGTAGACCGACTGCTGCTCGGCCAGGCTCCGGTAGCTGTCGGTCACGCACATGGGCTTGCCGAACCGCCGCTTGTACGCCTCGTTGAGGCTGATGAACGCGAGCGCGGCGTCACCGCGCAGCTGGTTGCCCGGTTGCTGGAGCGGGCAGAGGTACGCCTGCGGGATGAGCCCGTTGGGAAAGTCGCCCATCGAGGTCGCCCTGGTCGGGTCGCACCCAGCCGCCGGCTGCCCATTCTTGTTGATCTTGACGCCCAGCTTCACCAGCGCCTTGGTCAGGGACTGCACGATCTTCTGCGAGCGCGCCCTGAGCGTCTCGATCTCGGCGCCCATCTGCGCCTCCGCGAGGAGGTTGGTCGCCCGGAGCTCCTGCGCCTCGCCCGCCAGCCGCTCCCGCTCCAGCTGCAGGCGGCTGCTGTCCTTGAGGATCAGGTCCTGCTCGGCAACGAGCTGGGTGACACCGGCCATGGCCCGCAGGGTGTTCGTGCTGGACTCGCCGGACAGGAAACCGGTCACGTCCCCGCCGAGGGGCTGCTGGTAGAGGAGCCCGACCAGGTCCGAGAGCGGCTGCCGTACCTGCTCGAAGGCCCTCTCGGCCGCCTGCAGCTCCCTCAGCTTGGCGGTGAGCTTCTTTTCCGAGTCACGGATCTGGGTCCGCCGCTGCTCCAGCGCCTTGGTCGCGGCCTCAAGGTCCTTTGTCGCCTTCTCCGCCTCGCGACGCAGCTCTGTGAGATTCACCGGATCGGCGACGACAACGGCCTGAACCTCCGCCGGCGCCCGCTGCGCGACAGCGGCCCCCGGCAGGAGGGAAAGCATCGTCGCGACGACGGCGATCAGACCCGCTGATCGACGAGGTGGCACGTTCGACCCCTCCGTTTGCGAACTCGTGACCTGGGTCAGGCACGCACGCTACTACAGCTGGCCAACTACCCGGGCCAGACCTCCACAGCCGTTATGCGCCGAACACCCCTTTTTGCGACCAGACAAGTCAGACTTCTTGCCGCGCGTGCTCCTTACAGACCTCCCAGAGCCACGTCCCCCGCCACTCCACCGGACAGCCGTCCCAGGGCTCCCGCTCCTCCCGGGGCTCAGGCTCCACAGGCGGCCGCAACGCGGCCCTCCGCGGCCCCCTGGGGCCTCTGGGGACCCTCACGGGTACGACCACATCCGCCTCGTCCATGCTGTCCGGCTGGCCTGTTTTACCCGGCTGGCCTGTTTGACCTGACTGCCCCAGTTGGTTCAGTTGGCCGAGTTGGCCCGATTGACTTGATCGACCCGGTTGGCCCGGTTGGTTCAGGTAACCGGGTTGGCCCGGTTGGTTCAACCCACCCAGTTCGCCCGTCCCACCGAGCCTGCCGCCCCCACTCACCGATCGGCCCACGTCCGATTTCGCGGCGACCGGCATCCACCCCCCGTACACCCGCTCCGGCCGCAAGGGCGGAGGCAGCAACCTCGGCCCGAACACCCCGCTCCGCACCGCCCCAACCGCGACCGGCACCACCGCCACCACGTCCCCCGCCGCCCCCTCGCCCAACAGCCCCACGCCCTCCCCTGCCACTCCCAGCCCAGCCTTCTCCCTCACAACTCCCTTGCTCAGCAACCCCACGCCCTCTTCCTGCACTCCCCCATCCAGCACCCCCGCGTCTTTCTCCGGCACTCCCCTATCCAGCACCCCCGCGTGTTCCTGCGACACTCCCCCATCCAGCAGCCCCGCGTTTTCCTGCGGCACTTCTCCGTTCGGCAGCCCCGCATCCTCCCCCGCCCGGAGCCCCAGGCCATCCCCAGCCCTCATCCAAGGCTCCGCACCGCTCCCAACTCCCACCCGAGACGCCTCATCACCACCGCCCCCCGCCCGGGACATCGCACCATTCCAGGCGTCCTCCTGGGATCCCTGCCGCCCCCCGCGCCCCTCCCAGCCCCCCGCTTCCCCGGACACCTCGGGCCCCGTACCGGCGTCAGCCATCCGGATGGCCGCCTCGTAGCCCGTGAGCTCGGCCACCAGCAATCCCCCGGCCAGAAGCGCGGGCGCCAGCATCGCGCCACACAGCACCGCCGGCCGCAGCGCCCGGCGCCCACGGATACGCTTCCGTCTCCTGTCAATCACGGAGCGTGACGCTAACCCCGCCCAACCTCGCACACCCGCCCGCTTGCCGCCCTTTTACTCCAGCTCAGCGAACCGATAACCCGAAGTCCGCCCCGAACACCCCCTCCAAGCGCGCAACCACTCGCCACTTTCGCTACTCTTACTAGGAGCCCCTGCCTCCGTAGCTCAGGGGATAGAGCACCGCTCTCCTAAAGCGGGTGTCGCATGTTCGAATCATGCCGGGGGCACTCTCACCACCAGCCGCTAAGCCTCTAACCAGGGGTTTAGTGCGGCCTTCTCCAGTGATCATGCGCAGTCGGATGCCGTCGTGTGCAGCCGTAGGTCAATGATCGGGGGACATGTGGGGGACGATCTTGAAGGCGTTTCCCAGGTCGGCCATGATTCTCGCCTCCCCTGAACACAGCTCCGAGAGCACTGGGCCTCGATCCGCTCCGCTCCTATGGATCTTCGCTGACAACTTTTTGTCGGTGCCGCAGTGTGTTCTTCATGTCACCTTTGGAAGGAGTTAGCGGCATGTATGAAGACGAGTCGGCGTTGCACGATGCGGCCGAGGACGGTTCGCCCGAGGAGGTCGCGGAGCTGGCCGGTCGGGTGGAGGACGTCGACGCCATGCACGAGGGCCGCACCGCCCTCTGGGTCGCCGTGTACGAGGAGCGCCACGATAACGCCCGTGCCCTGGTGGCCGCCGGGGCCGACCCGTGGAGGCCGATGATGAGCGGCTGGTCGCCCGGGCGCCTCACCCTGGCCGGCCCAGAACCCGACCTGTTCGGCCGCCCCTCCGGGGTAAACGGCCTGACAGATGACGAGGCCGCCGCGGTGGTGGAGGCCGAACGTCTGAGAGCGGCGCTGGGCGACCTCTACTGCGACGGTACGGGACTGGCGTGCGTGGCCGGGATCGACGCGGCCGAGGCGGTGCGACGGCTGGAGGCCACGGTCGAGATCATCGATCCCGAGGAGTTCCTCGACGAGATCGACCCCTTCAGCGAGGAGTCGATGTCCTTCGTCGGCGTTACCGACGTACCCGGCGGCTGCGTTGTCACCCAGCCCTGGGGGTACATGCCGCAGACGCCCGGCGCCAGCAAGCGATTGTCCGCAGGTACCGTCTGCTACGGCCTGTACGCCAACCCCAAGAGCGGCAACCAGGGCAGCATTGTCCGCGACGGCGAGATCGTCGGCTGGGACCTGCATCCTGGTGGAACTCCCTGGGAGGACGAGGGGCCCCTGGAGGTCCTGTTCTCCTACCTCTACCGGTACGACGCGGTTGCCTACTCCTGTGCCTATGCGGGCCTGCAGCTGACTGACGCGCGCGCGGTCACCGGCCCGCCTGACGTGTGGCTGCGTCTGCCGGAACGCGGCTACTGGCGCTGATCTCACCTGTCTCGCGGAACGCGAAGGATTCGCGGAGCGAGTGAACGTAACTTATCTGTTCGTCTTTAAAGGCGGTCCGCTTCGCGGCCCGCCGCGCGTCGGGCGGTCGCTGGCCCGGCTGCGGCTCTTCGGCCGG